>JAFYCU010000023.1 GCA_017545095.1 Muribaculaceae bacterium
AAAGTGGGTAACCCGCCGGCCGAGAGCGTGGACATCGCAGACTTCATCACTATCCCCAAAATCCCCGATGCCACCAACATCGAGGCCATTGACGAGAGTGAATTCTACGGCGACCAGGAGTATAACGAGGACGAAATATCCGACTATGAGGAACTTGATAGCCTCGATAGCGACAACTACAAGTTCTGATTGTCAAAAAAATAAAAGTTAATTTTTGTCCCTACCGCAAAAAGCACTAACTTTGCATCCGTAAAACAAACAAATCGCTAAGAGGAGGTATTATGAAAAGTTTAGTTTTAGCCTTTGGTTTGCTGTTCACTATCTCGTTGTTCTCCTGCACAGGTGAGACTCAGCAGAACGACCAACAGGACGTTGTGGCCGATACGATAGAACAGGTCGCCGACACCGCCATCGAGGTTACCGGTGTAGCGGTCGATGGAGCAATGAACAGTGTTTATCTCAAGGTGGGAGACGATACCGTCGAGTTCAGTTATCCCGACCTCGACAGTGAGCATCGCGCTTCATGGGAAATCAATGACACACTCACCGTGCATTATTTCCAGACCGAGAGCGGAGACAGCGTGACCGACATCATCAACCATGCCGACGCATAAAGGCAGATAGGCTATTTTTTAGCCACTTGCGATAGTAGCTCAGTTGGTAGAGCATTGGCTTCCCAAGCCGAGGGTCGCGGGTCCGAGTCCCGTCTATCGCTCACTTTTATTAAATATCAGCAATACAGTGCGTTGCTGATATTTTTTATTTGGAGTGAGCCTGTGATTTTGTTGGGGAAAAAGTCACCTATACACTAAGACTTACAAATCATTTTCTAGGGAAAGACAAGGTGAAATGCTATCTTTTGTATTTCTTTTAGATTGTAGTGCCAGGAATTGGCACTGCGTCGTTCTACCTTTGCGGTGTAAAATCAAAATAAGGAGGAACGATTATGAACAAGAACATCTCTAACATCGTGAATTGGGGCGACAGCATCTGCGCCACGCTCGACTGTAATGGACATCGCCTCGCCAGTGTGAATGGAACTTGTTTTGCCAGCCTTCAGGACGTGAAACGTGCCGTGCTCGACCTTGCTGGCCGTTTTGCTGGTATGGCGGTCTTGACTGTACGCAATTGCACTCAGGGTTGGCGTGATGTGAGCGCCCTGGCCACCATGCGCCGTCCTGCTGTGGCACAACAACCCGCACTGGCACCTACACCCCGTGTGGGCGCTCAGTATCTTATTCCTTGGGCCTCTTGAAAAATATTGTGCTTCGAAGTGTGCTTACTTTGATGAATAAGTAGTAAATTTGTAATCTCAAAACCATAAAGTGATATGAAAGGAATTATTGGAGCCATTGCCGGCGATGTCATTGGGTCGGCATACGAGTTTAACCCGACTAGGGACTACAACTTTGAGTTGTTCACACCTAAAAGCACTTTTACCGACGACACTGTGCTTACCATGGCCAATGCCCAGTGGCTGCTTGATGATGAGCAGCACACCCACGAGCGTTTGGTCGCCATCATGCAGGACCTGTGTATCCGATACGAGGGCCGTGGCTATGGCGGTCGGTTCGCCCAATGGATTGGCGCAAGGGATCCTCAGCCTTATAACTCCTATAGCAACGGGTCGGCAATGCGTGTAAGTCCTGTGGGCTATTATGCACAATCGCTTGAGGAGGCATTGTCGCTGGCTAAGGTTTCGGCCGAGGTGACGCACAATCATCCTGAAGGCATCAAGGGTGCTCAGGCTACTGCCGTGGCCGTTTTCATGGCTCGCAAGGGCAGGAGCAAGCAGGAAATCCGTGAATATGTGGAGCAAGAGTTTGGGTATGACTTGAGCCGTACGCTAGAGGAAATCCGCCCCACCTACACTTTTAATGAGCTGTGCCAAACCACAGTCCCCGAGGCTATTACATGTTACCTGGGAGGCCGAGACTATGAGGACGTCATCCGTCTTGCCGTATCACTTGCTGCCGATGCCGACACCCTTGCTGCCATCGCTGGCCCCATCGCCTCAGCTGTGTGGGAGGTACCCAACGAGATTTCGCAGCCCGCCATCGCTCTGCTGAGCGAGGAGTTTTGTACAACCCTGCTGCGATTCAACGAACTCGTGGCACAACGTGAGAGTGAAGCATTATGATGGACATGAACAACGGCATCCTCAAGGTGGTGAAAAGCCTGGCTGCCAAGAAATATCGTGACGATGAAGGCTTGTTTGTCGCCGAAGGCACTAAGTGTGTGCGTGACACTTGGCAGCACTTCAATTGTCGATGGCTCATTGCCAAGCGCTCGTGGTATGAGCAGTGTGGCACGGCCGAGCATTATGACAAGATCGTGTTTGCCAACGGCCAGCAGATGGCGCGCATCTCGCAGTTTGACACGCCCAGCGATGTCATTGCCGTCTATGAGAAACCCGAGGATGTCATCGATAGCGAGCGTGTGGCCAGTGCTCTGAACATTGTGCTGGACAACATCCAGGATCCGGGCAATCTGGGTACGATCATTCGCCTGGCCGACTGGTTCGGCATCCGCGACATCTTTGCTAGCCGCACGACTGTCGATGTCTATAATCATAAAGTGGTGCAGGCAACGATGGGCGCAATCGCCCGTGTCAAGGTGCACTATGGTGACCTGGAGGCCCTCTTCGAGGACTATCCTGACCTGCCTATCTATGGTACTTTCCTTGACGG
>JAFYCU010000283.1 GCA_017545095.1 Muribaculaceae bacterium
CGGGCAAGCGCTGTCATTGTTCCATAGTTTTGATACACCTTCAGGTTTCAGATAATTCAAGGCCGTGGCCTTGTTGTGGTCTTCGACCACCAACGAGCACGACTGCTCTTGTGCAAAAAAATCTACTTGCGAAACTTGAATGAATAATATAAAGGAGGAACATGGACGCATCTCCCGTCCGCCGGCGGCCATGGCCGCTGGCGGCGAAACAATCGGGTGCGGGGACACGAGTAGGGCGCATGCGTCTCGAAACACTCCCCGCACCTTTTTGCTTTACATGGGGACGGGTCTTCTGTAACACAAGGTGGGGTGGTAGCGTGATTTGCCCGGGCAAATCATTCTGCGCACAACTTGTGTGTGAGTCTTCCGCAGCATGGGGTGTCGGACTATTTAAAGCGTTACAAGGGGACGCAATTCCCGCCATAGCAAAAATTATTTTGCTCATTGTGCATTATTTATTAATTTTGCAGTTTCAATACGATATCGCGATGATGAAACGAATAAGAACGCTCATGATGCTGGTGGCAGGCTGTGCCCTGCTTGCCGTGGCACAAAGCCCTGTGGCAGTGCGCTGGGACATGGGAACGAACAACGCCGAGCCGGGGTGGTACAGCTCGCGCTTGGTGGTTACCAACACTTCGGACAAGGTGCTCGACCGTGACTGGCAGCTGTTTTTCAACCAGTTCTCGCGCACGGTGCGGCTGCCCGACGGTGCGCCCGTGGATGTGGAGGAGGTGTCGACCACCTATTACCGCGTCACACCCAACGCGCGCTACCATGCGCTGGCCGCCGGCGATTCGCTTGTGGTAGACCTGCTCATGCGCGGCACCATGGTCAACTACTGTTACCGTCCGCAGGGAGCGCATATGGTGATGAACGGTGACCTGGCGCACCCCGTGGCCATCGACATGACCTATGGCCCACTCGACACGCCCGGACAGTGGCGTGATGGCGTGCCCTATCCCGATGGCAACTATATGTGGGCCTACAACGAACGCATCAACGCCATTGGCGACGCCTACACGGGCAACGACTACGACATTTTCCCCACACCCAAGCAGGTCGAAATCCACGACGGCTACACGCGCATCCCCAGCATAGTGACCGTGAAGTGCGGGAAGTGGTGGAAACCTTGGGACAAGGAATGCCGACAAGTGAAAAAATACCTGGTCGAGGCATTGCGCAGCCGTGGCATCTACAACGCGGCAGGGCAATCGACTGTCATCAAGATCGACGTCAAGAGTGGCCTGAACAAGAATCCTGGCTACTACACGCTGGCAGTGGCCTCGGGTCGCATCACCATCACTGCCGCTGGCGTCGCTGGTGCGCAAAACGCGGTGAAGACCTTGGTAGCTGCCATCGACCACAGCAAGAACCACAACCTGCAGAATGCCGAGGTGGCCGACTGGCCCGACATCCCACAGCGCGGCTTCATGCTCGACATTGCACGCAACTTTACAAATTTCGACAACTTGAAACGATTTATCGACCTGCTGTCGTATTACAAAATCAACCGCTTCCAGTTCCACTTCACCGACGACGAGGCCTGGCGGCTCGAGATTCCGGGTCTGCCCGAACTCACCGAAGTGGCCTCGCGGCGCGGATGCACGCTCACCGAGAGCGACTTCCTGGCACAGATTTTCGACGGCAACGGCAATCCCGACGACAGCAGCCAGAGCGCCAACGGCTACCTCACCCGCAGCCAGTTCATCGAGCTGCTGCGCTATGCCCACCTGCGCGGCATCAAGGTGGTGCCCGAAATCGAGACCCCTGGCCATGCCCGCGCCGCCATCGTGGCCATGCGTGCACGCCAGGCGCGCTATGCTAAGACCAACCCGGCGCAGGCCAACGAATATGTGCTGTGGGACGACCAGAACACGTCGGTCTATACCTCGGCACAGAGCTATCACGACAATGTGCTCAACGTGGCCAGCGATGGGGTGTACCGCTTCTTGACCAAGGTGGTGGATGAGTTGTCGCTGATGTACAAGCAGGCTGGCATCAAGCTCGATGTGGTGCATCTGGGCGGTGACGAGGTGGCGATGGAGGCCTGGAGCCAGTCGCCCGCCGTGCAGGCTCTCATGCAGCGCGAGGGCATCAAGAATGCGCACGGGGTGAGCGAGTACTACCTGCGCCGCATCACCGACATCTTGTATCCGCGTGGCATACGCATTGAGGGCTGGCAGGAGGTGGCGCAGAACCACAGTGCCGACTTCAATGCCCAGATGGCTCCGCGCATCGCTGGCGTGAACGCCTGGAGCACCATGGGCCAGCGCGATGTGGTGCCCTATCAGATTGCCAACAGCGGCTATCCCGTGATCCTCTCCAACGTCACCAACTTCTACATGGACATGGGCTATAGCTGGCATCAGTATGAGCAGGGTCTGCACTGGGGCGGCAAGGTGGATGAACTGGACGCTTGGAGCGCCCTGCCGTGGAACATCTACGCCAGCGCACGCACGCAAATCGACGGAACACCCATTGACCCCGTGGGCAATGCTGCTGGAAAACCCGCGTTGCTAAAAAAAGACAACATTATCGGTGTACAGGCACAACTCTGGGCCGAGACCATCCGCAACTTCGACCAAGTGCAATACCTCGCACTGCCCAAGGTGCTGGGGCTGGTGGAACGTGGTTGGAATGCCAGTCCCGCATGGGCTGCCAATTTGGCCGATACGCACGCCTATCTCGATGCCATGCACCAGTACAGCCTGAAAATCGGCACCCGCGAGCTGCCGTTGCTTGCCCGCCAGGGTTTCAATTTCCGCATTGGCCCTCCCGGCATCAAGGTCGAGGGTGGAATGCTGCACATCAACGCGCAGTACCCCGGCATGATGGTGCGCTACACCCTCAACGGCAGCGACCCCGACGAGCGCAGCCCCCAGTGGAACGCACCCGTCGCCATCCCCGCCGCCACCACAATCGTCAAGGCCCGCGCCTGGTACCTGGGCAAGAAAAGCGTAGTTACCCAACTGCGCTTGCCGTAACTAAAAATGCTTTTTTGACATGCGGGTTCGTTTTTTGGCACAATATTTGCAAGAGTCGCAAATGCACACTAATTTTGTGCGCTGTTTTTAAAACCTACTTGTGGAGAAATGAAAATCATCAGTAGTGTAGATCTGCTCAAGCAGGCCGTGAGTGAAGCCCGTCAGGGCGGTCGTTGCATCGGTCTGGTACCCACCATGGGAGCCTTGCACGAGGGTCACAAGTCGCTCGTCGACCGTGCCCGCCGCGAATGCGACGTGGTGGTGGTGAGCGTGTTTCTGAACCCCACCCAGTTCAACAATGCCGACGACCTGCGCACCTATCCGCGCACTGCCGAGGCCGATGCCGCCATGCTCGAGGCCTGCGGTGTCGATATCGCGTTCATGCCCACCGTCGAGGACATCTACCCCGAGCCCGACACCCGCGTGTTCCACCTGGGACCCGTGGCCGAGGTGATGGAAGGTGCCATGCGTCCGGGCCACTTCAACGGCGTGTGCCAGATTGTGAGCAAGCTGTTCATGATGGTCGAACCCGACCGCGCTTACTTTGGCGAGAAAGACTATCAGCAAATTGCCGTGATTCGTGCCATGGTCAAGCAATTGGGATTCAGTCTGGAGATTGTGCCGTGTCCGTGTGTGCGTGAAGCCGATGGCCTGGCCAAGAGCAGCCGCAACGTGCGGCTCACCCCCGTGGTGCGCAAGGTGGCTCCCGCCATCTACCGTACACTGAAGGAGAGTCTCCGCTTTGCCGAAGACCACACCTTGGAGCAGACTCACGACTGGGTGGTAGCAACACTGAATGCCTATCCCGAGATGGAGGTGGAGTATTTCAGCATCTGTGATGGCATCACCCTGCAGCCGCTCAGCAACTGGAACGAGAGCGACAACATTGTGGGGTGCATCACCGTCTATTGCGGCGATGTACGTGAAATTGATAATATAAGGTATAAGTGATGTTCATTCAGGTAGTTAAATCCAAGATACACCGCGTTACGGTGACCGGTGCCAACCTCGACTATATCGGTTCGATCACCATCGACGAGGACCTGATGGATGCAGCAGGTATTGTGGAGGGTGAACGCGTGTATATCGTTGACAACAACAACGGCGAACGCCTCGACACCTACGTCATCAAGGGAGAGCGCGGTAGTGGTGACATCTGTCTCAATGGAGCTGCCGCACGCAAGGTGATGAAAGGCGACATAGTCATCATCATGGCCTATGGCTACATGACCCCCGACGAGGCCCGCACCTTCAAGCCCCGTGTGGTGTTCCCCGACACCTACACCAACAAGCTTCTATGATGCGAGATGCAAGACGGCTAAAGCACATTATACCGCATTGCGTTTCGCGTCTTGCATCTTCAGGCGCGCTGCACCTCTGCCAGTGGCGAATCAATTTCTTCATCGCGACAGGCTTGTAATCCCCAAATAATATGTAAATTTTGCAGTTTGAACTTTTTAACAACGCGATATGTTTGACAATTTATCCGAAAAACTCGAGAGATCATTCAAGATACTGAAGGGCGAAGGCAAGATTACCGAGATCAATGTGGCCGAGACGCTCAAGGAAGTGCGCCGCGCACTCATCGAGGCCGATGTGAACTACAAAGTAGCCAAGCAGTTCACCGACACTGTCAAGGCCAAGGCCTTGGGACAGGACGTAATCAATGCCGTGAAACCCAGCCAGCTGATGGTGAAAATAGTCCACGACGAGCTCACCCAGCTCATGGGTGGTGAACAAGCCTCGTTCAACATCGAGGGCAAGCCGGCCATCATCCTGATGTCGGGTCTGCAAGGTTCGGGAAAAACCACCTTCACTGGCAAGCTTGCCCGCAAGCTCAAGAAGGAGAAGGGCAAGAACCCGCTGCTGGCCGCCTGCGATGTCTATCGCCCCGCTGCCATCGACCAGCTCAAAGTGCTCGGCGAGCAGATTGATGTACCCGTCTATAGCGAGCCCGATAGCAAAGACCCCGTGCAGATTGCACTCAATGCCATCGAGGAGGCCAAGCGCACGGGGCACGACCTGGTGATTATCGACACCGCTGGACGCTTGGCCGTCGATGAGCAGATGATGCAGGAAATCGAAGCCATCAAGCGCGCCGTGAACCCCACCGAGACGCTCTTTGTGGTCGATTCGATGACCGGTCAGGATGCCGTGAACACCGCCAAGGGGTTCAACGACCGTCTCGACTTCGACGGCGTGGTCCTCACCAAACTCGATGGCGACACGCGTGGCGGTGCAGCCCTGTCGATTCGCTCGGTGGTGAACAAACCCATCAAGTGGGTGGGTACGGGCGAGAAGATGGAGGCCATTGACCCGTTCCGCCCTGCCGGCATGGCCGACCGCATCCTGGGCATGGGCGACATCGTGTCGTTTGTCGACCGCATGCAGCAGCAATACGATGAGGAGGAGGCCAAGAAACTGGAGAAGAAACTGCGCCAGAACACCTTCGACTTCAACGATTTCATCGCGCAAATCGGGCAAATCAAGAAGATGGGCAACCTCAAGGACCTGGCTTCGATGATTCCCGGTGTGGGCAAGGCCATCAAGGATATCGACATCGACGATGATGCCTTCAAGAGCATCGAGGCCATCATCCAGTCGATGACCCCCTACGAGCGTCAGCATCCCGAAGTGATGAACGGCAGCCGACGCAAGCGCATCGCAGCAGGCAGCGGTACCGACATCCAGGAGGTGAACCGACTGCTCAAGCAGTTTGACCAGACGCGCAAGATGATGCACATGGTTTCCAACGCCAAAGGCCCGTTCAAAATAGGCTTCGGACGCAAGAAAAAATAAATGCGAAGATAGGTATTCACAAAGTTCCAGAATAATTGCCCTTCTTTGTCTTTAATTGTCGTTAATTGTTTGGCACATTCGTAATAGGTTGAATCAAAATTAAAGCATAATAGGGGGGCGATGAAAGGCAATAATATGTGTCTAACATGCAACTGATCGACGGAAAAGCAATTGCTGCGCAAGTCAAGCAGGAAATCGCCGCCCAAGTGAAAGAAATCATTGCTGCCGGTGGCCGTGCTCCCCATCTGGCGGGCTTGCTCGTGGGGCACGACGGCGGCAGCGAGAGCTACATGGCCTCGAAGGTGAAGGCTTGCGAGCAGTGCGGCATCACCTCGTCGCTGTTGCGCTTCGACGAGAGCGTGTCGCAAGACGAACTCATTGCCGCCATCCACCAGCTGAACAACGACGACGGTGTGGACGGCTTTATCGTGCAGCTGCCCCTGCCCATGCACATCGACGAGCAGGCGGTGATTGAGGCCATCGACTACCGCAAAGACGTGGACGGCTTCCATCCTATCAACGTCGGTCGCCTGAGCATCGGGCTGCCGTGCTTCCGCTCGGCCACGCCCTCGGGCATTATCATGCTGCTTGAGCGCTCCGGCATCGACACGCGCGGCAAGCACTGCGTGGTGCTCGGCCGTAGCAACATCGTGGGCAAGCCCATCGCCTCGCTGCTCATGCAAAAGGCAACCCCCGGCAACTGCACCGTGACGGTGTGCCACAGCGCCACACCCAACATCAAGGAGATGTGCCTGCAGGCCGATATCATCGTTGCTGCCATCGGAAAGCCCGAGTTTGTCAAGGCTGACATGGTGCGCGACGGTGCCGTGGTGATTGACGTGGGCACCACCCGCGTCGACGACCCCACCCGTGAGCGCGGGTGGCGCCTGTGCGGCGATGTGGACTTTGAGCACGTGGCACCCAAGTGCAGCTACATCACCCCCGTGCCCGGTGGCGTGGGGCCGATGACCATTGTCTCGCTCATGCACAACACCCTGCTCGCCGCCAAGCACGAGATCTATCCATAGTAACGATGAACCTGCTTTCGATTCTCGCGTTGTCGCTGGTGTCGCTCTTGCAGAGCAACAACCAGGTCGACCTCGTGTTTGTGGGCGATGCCATGCAGCATGCTCCTCAGCTCAGTGCCGCACACCGTGGCGGAGGGGTCTACGACTACTCGCCCTGCTTTCGCTATGTGGAAGACGACATCCGCTGGGCCGACTATGCCGTGGTGAACCTGGAGTGTCCGCTGGGCGGGGCTCCCTACACCGGCTATCCCGCCTTCAGCGCCCCCGACAGTTATGCCGCGCAGCTCAAGCAGTCGGGATTCGACCTCTTTCTCACGGCCAACAACCACTGCCTCGACCGCCGCGACCGGGGCTTGCGCCGCACCATCACCGCGCTCGACTCGCTGGGCATTCCCCACATCGGCACCTATGCCAATCCCGTTGCGCGCAGCCAGCAGGTGCCGTTTGTCACTACCATCAAGGGGGTGAAGTTTGCGTTCCTCAGCTATACCTACGGCACCAACGGCATCACCGTGCAGGGCGATGCCGTGGTCGACCACATTGACCGCGACCTGATTGCCCGCGACCTACAAGCCGCCCGCGACCGGGGGGCGCAGGTGCTGTGCGTCAACCTGCACTGGGGCATTGAATATCAGTTGCAGCCGGTGCAGAGCCAGCGCGACTTGGCCGACTGGCTCGTGGAGCAAGGTGTGGACTTAATTATCGGTGGGCATCCCCATGTGGTGGAGCCCATGGAGATGCGCCACAGCCAGGCATGGGACAAGGACGTGCTGCTCGTCTATAGCATGGGTAACTTTATCAGCAACCAGCGCGACATCGACTGCCGTGGCGGGGCCATGGTGAAGGTGTCGGTGACGATGTGCGGCTCCAAGCCCCGCGTGCACGACCCCCATTGCAAACTCTTCTTTGTGCAGAAACCCACCTTCCACGGCGAGAACTATGTGCTGATTCCCGAAAGCCGCTCCGACCTGCTGCGACCCGACTCACGGGGCGAGTTCGCACGTTTCATGCAACGAACCCACGACTTGGTGTTGAGCCACAACCAGGGCGTGCCGGCAGAATGAAAAAGTGCGTCATCTTTTGATGGCGCACACTCTCTCTTTGGTCATGACGAGCATTCAACTGATGGGATTTGGCCCGCAGGTTCACTTGTTGAGCATCATCTTCCATTCGCCATCGCGGCGCACCATTTCGGTTTGGCCTTCGTTGTTCGACCCGTCGCCATAGGTGATGCGGGCTTTGACAATGGCGGTGCTGTCGCCAGGTTGAATGGTTTCCTCAATAATTTCGATGCTCTTGATGCCGCCTTTCTTCTCCATTTCGGCTTCCGACATCTTCAACAGTCCAATCAGGGCTTGCTTCGTGCTGTTCACTTTGGCGGTGTCGCCGGCCATCGAGCTGAAGTCATAGCCCTCCACATAGCCCTCGTAGTTCTTTGATTGGAGCTGTTCGGCATAGCTCTTGTAGGCACTACCGGGCGTGGAGCCTTTGCAGCCGGGCAGGAGCAGTGCTATCATAGCTACTACTGCACACAGGATCAATGATTTGATTTTCATAACGGAATTAGTTGTTATAGGGGTTAATAATTCATGATGATTGTCACTTTGGGGTTGTCGAGCACTTGGCTGGGGAAGGCATAATCACCCTCAAATCCTGGCAGGCTCACGTGCCGCAGCTGCGTGGGTTCCAGATTGATGCCTGCGGCGGCATAACACCGTATCACCAACTCGGTGCAATATAGGGCGGTGGTGTCGTGCAGGTTGTAGTGGTGGTCGAAGGGGGTGTGACGTGCTACCACGGCGATAGCCTCGTTGGCCGCCCGTTGGCGTGAAGAAGGGGATGCTTGCACACGCGCCACAGCACCCCGGGCAGCACGCACGGGAAGGAAGAAATGGGTCAATGGATCCATTTTCACCGTGTCAGGACCACCGTCGTCGCGTTCACCCGGCACAGCGTGCGCCACCATCCATTGGCCGTTGCGCCACACCACAATGCCCATGTGCGAGTAGGTGGCTGCACTGTCGGCTGCCAGCACAGCGCGGCTGGCCACGCTCAGTCCACGGCGCACAACCAAGTCGCCGGCCTGCAAGGCTTGCGTGTCGATTGGCACGGAGGTGTCGTCATGCACGCAGCAGGAAAGCACCAGAGCCAGCACAGGCAATGAATGGATGAGCCACGGGGTCATGGTGTGGGAATGGTGTTTTCGGGTAGAGCTGCAAGGATTTGCTTTTTTCGCCTCATCCACAGCACGATGATTGCGATGGTCGCAATCGCGCTGGCCAGAGCCAGCCAGGGAAACTCACCGTGCTTGGGCACACCCAGCGAGTCGAGGCTGTTGGTGGACACGAGTTCGCGATTCTCCAGCCAACTGACCACAACCACCAGGCTGTTGTTGAGCGCATGGGCGATGATGGGCACCCACAGCGAGCCGGTGCGCACCAGCAGATAGCCTAACCAGGCTCCGAGCAACATGCGGGGCACGAAGCCGAAGAACTGAAAGTGGATGGCACTGAACACCATCGCCACCACCCATACGGCCACATGCACGTTACATCGTCCGGCCGTGAGCATCCGCATCAGGCCGCCACGGAAGAAGGTCTCCTCGCTCACTCCGGCCATCACGCCCACCACCAGCACATTCAGCAGCAGCACACCCACCGATGTGCCGCCGAGCAGCTCTTCGGTGGCGGCTTCGGCCATGTCCTCCATGAGTCGCAACAAATCCTCGATGTGGCTCAGCGAGTCGGGCAGGTGAAGCCCTTTGTTCCACTCCACCACCCAGTTCATCATCGGCAGCGACAGGGCGCACACTGCGAGCACCACAAGCAGGCTGCTCCACGATGGGGCGCGGTCGAAGCCCATCACACGCATGGGCTGGTGATAGCACAATGCCATGGCGACAATGGCCGGAACAATAAACACCAGCACGTCTTGTGCCAGCAGTGCGGCATACATACCCGGGCCGCTTTCCACGTCGATGGAACCTGCGATGAGCGTGAGCAAGAATGTGACACCGCCAACAACCAGCACACCCACAAGGGCCATAGCAAGCAGGATGAGCACACGCACACCAGTGCTGGTCTGAAAACGGGGCAGTGGAGGAATATTCATCATTTTACGAACAATTTTTTTGCAAAGTTAAAAATTTATTTCTAATTTTGGAGAAAATATTTGTGTTATGATACGGAAATTATTGGTGTGTATAGCCGTGCTCATTACGCTATGCGCTCAGAGTCAGGTGTTTGACGATATTTATGGTGAATCGGCTTCGTCTGTGCCCACCAGCGAGGTCAAGGCCGAGCGCAAGGCAAAGCAGCAGCGATTGAAACAGCTCAACGACTCGGTGGCTCACAACCGGGCAGCCTTGGCACTGGAGCGAGGCGAATGGGTGCTGCAAGCCGAGAGCGTATCAAACGGCAACTCGGCCTATACCCACCACAATTTGAACGAGAACGCCAATTTCGTCTTTCAGCAAGGCGACCAGGCCATGGTGCAGGTGGCCCTCAACCAGGTGGACCCGGGGCCGAACGGGTTGGGTGGCATCACGCTTGAAGGGCGTGTGAGCGGAGCAAAGCTGTTGCAAAGCGATAAGGGTGAGCTGCATTACACCTTCCATGTGTCCAGTGCCCAACTCAATGCTCAGGTGATGGTCACTGTTTTTCGTGACTCGGGACAAGCGATGGCCATCGTCTCGCCAACTTTCGGACATGCCGACATCACCCTGTGGGGCAAGTTGGTGCCTTATAAACGCAATCGATAAACAAGCTTATTCGTGCGGTTTTTTTCTCGCTTGTTTGTGATGTTTCATTTTTTTGATGTAAATTTGTGACTTGAATCAATAGTGTGATTTTAAAAACCTCATTTGAGTTATGATTGACGAACAACTCATGCTGCGTGCAGCCAATAACCTTCGCATTTTGGCCGCCACCCTGGTCGAAAATGCCAATTCAGGACACCCAGGAGGAGCCATGGGTGGAGCCGACTTTGTGAACGTGCTGTTTTCCAAGTATATGGTTGCCGATCCCGATGACCCGCACTGGCTGGGACGCGACCGGTTTTTCCTGGATCCGGGACACATGTCGCCCATGCTTTACAGTGTGCTGCACCTTGCAGGCAAGTACACGACCGATGACCTCAAGCAATTCCGCCAGTGGGGAAGCATCACGCCCGGGCATCCCGAGCTGGATGTGGCACATGGTGTGGAAAACACCAGCGGCCCGCTGGGACAGGGACATGTGATGGCTGTGGGATGCGCCATTGCCGAGCGGTTCCTCGCAGCGCGGTTTGGCGAGGCTTTCGCCCACAAGACCTACGCGTTCATCAGCGATGGAGGCGTGCAGGAAGGCATCTCGCAGGAGGCCGCGCGCATCGCCGGACACTTGGGGCTGAACCAGCTCATCATGTTCTACGACAGCAACACCGTGCAGCTCTCTACCGACTGCGATGCGGTGACCAACGAAGACACCGCCGCCAAGTATCGTGCATGGGATTGGAACGTGCTTGAGGTGGATGGCACCAGTGCCACAGCCATTGCCGCCGCACTCGATAACGCGCTTGCCGAGCAGGAGCGACCCACGCTCATCATCGGTCACACGGTGATGGGACGCGGCTGCGTCAAGGCCGACGGCTCCAGTTTCGAGGGACAATGCAGCACTCACGGTCAGCCCATCGGAAAGAGTGGGGCCGACTACGCCAAGACGGTGGTCAACCTGGGGGGCGACCCCGAAAATGCCTGGGCCATCTTCCCCGAAACGGCCGACCTATATGCCTGCCGTGTTGCCGAGCTGCGCAACATTGTGGCTGAGCGAAAGACACAGCAGAAGGCTTGGGCTCAAGCAAATCCCGAACTGGCTAAGAAACTAGAGCAGTGGGTGAAAGGTGTGCCGCCGCAGGTCGATTACGCAGCCATCGCGCACAAACCCGGCATTGCCACCCGTGCGGCCAGTGCCAATGTGCTTGCGGAGCTGGGCCGACAGGCAGGAAACATGATTGTGTCGAGTGCCGACCTGGCCAACAGCGACAAGACCGATGCATTCCTTAAAGTGGTTGGTGCCTTTGCCCGGCACGACTTCAAGGGGGCTTTCCTCCATGCCGGTGTGAGTGAATTGGCCATGACGGCCATCATCAACGGCATCGCTCTGCATGGTGGCGTGACAGCGGCTTGCGGCACCTTCTTCGTGTTCAGCGACTACATGAAACCCGCCGTGCGTCTGTCGGCACTCATGGAACTGCCCGTGAAGTTCATCTGGACCCACGATGCCTTCCGCGTGGGTGAGGACGGACCCACCCACGAACCCGTGGAGCAAGAAGCGCAAATCCGACTGATGGAGGAACTCAAGAACCACAGCGGACGCAACAGTATGCTCGTGCTGCGGCCTGCCGATGCCGCCGAGACCAGCGTGTGCTGGAAGATGGCGATGGACAACACCCTCACACCCACCGCGCTCATCCTGTCGAGGCAGAACATCCCCGACCTGCCCAGCACGTCGGGCAACCGATACGACGATGCACTCGGGGCATTGCGTGGGGGCTATATTATAAATAAGGTGGAAAATCCCGATGTGGTGCTTGTGGCCAATGGCTCCGAGGTGTCGACGCTGGTGGCTGCTGCTGCCATCATCGCCCAGCAGGGCATTCGGGCGCAGGTGGTGTCGGTGCCGTCGATAGGGCTCTTCTTGAATCAAGATGCCCACTATCGCGAGCAGGTCATCCCCGCGAATGTGCCTTCTTATGGCCTTACCGCAGGGTTGCCTAGCACGCTGTCGAGGGTGGTGAGCGGCCGCATCGACGGGCTTGATCATTTTGGTGCCTCGGCTCCCTATAAAGTGCTCGACGAAAAGTTCGGTTTTACCCCCGAAAAAGTCGCTCAGAACATCGCGAAATGGCTCGCAAGATAAAAAAAACGCGTTTTTTTCGAAAATTTTTCGAAAAAGCCATTTCTATTCCAAAAAAAGGTTGTACATTTGCACAATAATTTGCGTGAGTAGATAGTTTTTTTATTGTTTAACAGATACAAAATTTTAACGTAAGTCTATGAAAAAGATTACCTTAATGGCGCTCGCATGCGCTATGTTCATGGCTCCTGCTGTGGCAAATGCTCAGGAGGTGACCTATGTGGAGGATCCTGCTCAGGGCTACACTTTCAATCGAATGCAGGACAACTGGTTCATTGGATTGATGGGCGGTGCAGGTGTCATGATGTCGAAGTATGACCGTGGTGTTGACTTCAGTAACCGCCTCGGCTGGAAGGGCAACCTCGTTATCGGTAAGTGGTTCAGCCCCATCATGGGTCTCCGTGTCATGGGTGAGTACAACCAGATGAGAGGTGCCACCGTCAGGGGCTTCGCTATCCGTGATGACCTGAATGGCAAGCTCAACGGTAAGCTCGGTTCTGACGCTCACTACCAGTTCTTTAACAACATCGGTGTTGCTGGCGACGCTATGCTCAACTTGAGCAACCTCATCGCTGGCTATCGTCCCGGTCGTTTCTACAACGCTATCCCCTATGTGGGCGCAAGCATCCACTGGGGCTTCTTCAAGAAGAACCGCGATGGCTCGGGCGAGTACAAGTATGCTGGTGAGCACAGCCCCGCTCGTAACCTCAGCCTCCGTGCTGGTTTGCTCAACACCTTTGCTGTGAGCAACGCTGTCGACATCCTGCTCGACCTCCGCTTCGAGATGATGCAGGAGCACGTTGATGGCGCGGGCAACCGCTCGTGGAGTGAGTACCCCAGCGCACTCATTGGTGTTGCTTACAAGTTCAACAAGCGTGAGTGGACTGCTCCCGTGGTGCCCATCTGCCCCACCTACAAGTACACCGATGCTGAGGGTGACGCTCTCGTCGCTCGTCTGCAGGCTGCCGATCGCAAGATTGCCGACCTGGAGAACCAGCTCCGCAACTGCGGCAAGCCCGGTCCCCAGCCTGGTCCCCAGCCCGCTGGCGATGCTCCTCTGGCTACCGTCTACTTCCCCATCAACGTCAGCAAGATTGTTGGTGTGCAGAACGACGTGGTCGACGCTGTTGCTAACGTGATGCTTTCGGAGAGCAAGAACTATCAGCTCACTGGTTGGGCCGATAACTACACTGGTAACAACCAAATCAACACTCGTCTGCGTAAGGACCGTGTTGCTACCGTGAAGAAGGCTCTTGTTGGCAAGGGTGTTGCTGAGAACCGTCTCGACACTCAGATCGATGACCGTAACCGTCCCGATGTGGACTTCGGTCCTAAGAGCGCTCCTCTGAGCCGCGCCGTCACCATCGTTCGCGCGAAGTAAGAAGGAGACATTACTCTGTTAATCCAATAAAAAAAGGCTCTGCCCCGTTGGGGGTGGAGCTTTTTTTGATGGTTTTGATGGCTTATTTCGCCAACTTGTGCTAACTTTGCATCTCAATGGCAATGGCGTTTCGCTTCAACACCGATGCATTGATGGCCAGGATTCGCAATGGGCTGCCAATGAGCACACGCGACCAGATCATGCTGGCCGCGCAGCTCAGTGTACCCGCCATGCTGGCGCAATTGTCGTCGATAGTGATGCAATACATCGATGCTTCGATGGTTGGGCATTTGGGTGCCGACGAAGCCGCATCCATTGGATTGGTGTCGTCGTCGTTATGGCTTTTTGGCGGCATTTGCAGTGCGGTGGCCACGGGTTTTGCCGTGCAGGTGGCGCATCACATTGGAGCCAACCACTTTGCTCGGGCACGCAGCGTGCTGCGGCAGGCCCTGGTGGCCTGTCTCGCCTTTGCGTTGTTGCTCACCACGCTGGGTGCGGCAGTGAGTGGCAGTCTGCCCGTGTGGCTTGGGGCGCATCCCGGCATCACGGGCAATGCATCGCGCTATTTCCTCATTTTCATGCTTGGTGTGCCATTTCTCATGCTGGAGTTTCTGGCTGGCGGCATGCTGCGGTGCAGCGGCGATATGCGCACACCTAGCATCCTCAATGTGCTCATGTGTGCGCTCGATGTGGTGTTCAATTATCTGTTTATTTTCCCCTCACATCATTTCACCATTGCAGGCACGACGTTCACGCTGCCTGGACTGGGATTGGGTGTGATGGGCGCAGCCATGGGCACAATCTTGGCCGAGGTGGTGGTATGCCTGCTCATGCTTTACTATCTGGTCTTTCGCAGCTCTGGTCTTCGGCTCACGCAAGACACTGGCAGTTATCGTCCCCGTCGCGAATGCCTGCATCAAGCGTTCCACATTGGAGCACCCATCGCATTGCAGCATGTGATCATGAATGTGGCACAAGTGGTGGTCATTGCCATCATAGCCCCTTTGGGCAGCATAGCCATCGCTGCCAACTCATTTGCAGTCACTGCCGAGAGCCTGTGCTACATGCCCGGAGTGGGCATCGAGGAGGCCGCCACCACGCTGGTGGGACAGAGTGTGGGCGCTCGGCGGCGCGACCTCACACGGCGGTTTGCGCGCATCACGGTGGCTATGGGTATGCTCGTGATGGGTGCGATGGGAGTGCTGCTCTATGTGGGTGCTCCGCTGGTGATGGGGTTGATGACCAACGTGGGCGAAGTGGTGGACCTGGGGGTGCGGGTGCTGCGCATCGAGGCTTTTGCCGAGCCAATGTTTGCTGCGTCGATGGTGGCTTATGGCGTATTTGTGGGTGCCGGCGACACGCTCACG
>JAFYCU010000284.1 GCA_017545095.1 Muribaculaceae bacterium
GCCCCACATGGCGGACCACGCACATCGCCACCACAAGCCGCGAAATCAGCTTAATGCGTGCCAGGTTCATTTTTCCCTGCAGTTTTTCATTGAGGATTGGAAACAAATCATTAACTTTGTGCCGTGGATTGGAATTAGTACACATAGAAATTAGTGGTGTTTTTTCTTACAAAGGTACTAATTTCCAACCACTTATGCAATAGTTAACTATCTGATAATCAGTTAATTAACATTAAATTTTCGACTTTTTGTCATGTACTAAAATATATGGGTATACAATAATCTTGTATGGATAGATGAAAACAGCATATGGGTAGATGTCTGACACAACGACATAATGACATCTGACGCAATGACATCTGACACTCAATATCATGCCCCCTGCCGTCATAACATCTCATGTGATTTCTCGCAAGGCTTAAAATTTCCCAAAAAACCAGTACCATAATCTGAATATCAAAAAACTTTTTATAATTTTGTCAACCAATAAATAGTGTGCCCCATGCAATTCTTATCATTAGCATTATCTCTTGCATCAAACTACCAGATTGACGAAGCTCAAGCGCAACGAATTGCCACCATGCATTACAACCTCAACCAGTTCAGGAATGATGACTACAAACAGTTCCTAAAGTTGCTGGAGCGGTATGACGATGCCCAAAAGCTCGCAAGAGATTTGAATGCCTACTTGGAAGAGCATCATGCAGTCAATGCAAGGATGAACCAAAAGATTCATATCAAATGGAAAAATCAATTAAAACGCATAAATGTCACTGATGGTCACTGCCCTATCTCCTTAACTACTGCCAATAGGAACGATTATGAACTTAAATTTGCGACTAGAGCGGCTCACTTTCTTTATTTGCTCATTCTCCTTTTTGCCCAAAAAGACATGCGCTTGAATATGCAATCCTTAGAGAATAACGACACCCTTAAGCAGCTGGCAAATCATGTCTATGGTGATGGCGAGCATGTCATAAATTCGCTGTTCGGGGATTCCCAGGACATTTTTAGGAAGTTGCGAAGTTTCTTAGGCAGTACCGGGATTAATGAAGAAGAACGTTTTTGGTTTCTGCCTCAACAAGACTCTGATGGGAACTTCAGCATGCCATTGCCATTCTCCAGCATTACGATAGAGTACAAAGAAGTCTTCATCAAACTATCCAGTGAAGTCATAATGAATTATCAAAACCCAGATGGAAACAATGATATTGAGAAGACGTTGAATGCTGTCATTAAAAAATTGAGTTATGGTCAAACCCAGGATATCACCCCACAGCACATTGGTCAGAATGCATGGAACTATGACATCATAAGATTGTTACAAGAACAAGCATCATATAATGATACAGCCAAGAACCTCCTCGCTCAGGCCGAAATAAAGTCGTTAGATGCTGATTCAATTAATGCTTTTGATCAATGCAAACAGTCAGCCGAAAAAGATAACGAACAGGCCATGTTCCTCTATGCCATCTATTTCTTGCTTGGCAAGCATGTGCAGCAAGATTTAACTAAAGCAGTAGAGTGGTTGGAAAAAGCGGAAGCGAAAAACCATGCCGATGCCACTTGGCTGTTGGGCAGGTGCAATTTCTTTGGCCTGGGGGTAGCTGAAGATAAGTGCAAAGCATTCGAACTATACAAACTCGCTGCTGATCTAGGTTCTACTGGTGCCGCACGCGATGCGGCCTATTGCCTGATGAAAGGCATAGGCACAAATCGCGATGTTTGTAAGGCATACGATTACTTAAGGAATGTAGCAGTCTATGGAGATATGAAAGCATCGCTCTTTTGCGAAGAACTTCTGGGCAACGATTGGAAACGTCCCTTGCCTGAAGAACGCATTGTCGATATGGTGCAAAAGCTGGAAGAGGAGCGATGGCAGCAATTGTTGAATCACAACTTCAATATAGAGAATAAGAAAGCGGAATTGGAACGTCTTTTCCAACGAATTGGGAAAAACGGCGAAGAGATTAATAATCTACTCGATTTGCTTGACAGATTCCATTACATACCAGGCGAGGAGCACTGGATTGAGCATGTAATCCAAGCCATGCAAAGTCAAGTTGAGCAGCAAGAGCGAACAATCAAAGTTGAAAGATGCACTGGAGACAACAAATGCAATTATCAAGTTGATTTTGGTCAAGGAAAAATCCTTAAAGGACAGGATTGCAAACCTCATTCGCTTGTGGTATACATTGTGGTGGCAGCACTTTCAGCAAATAACGGGTTCACAAGAAGTTATGTAGGCAAATGCAAAGAAGACTTTGCCAAGTTGTGGAATCTTCTTGAACCTAATTGCAACAACAATAATATGGTTGAGAGATATCTTGAATCGAAGGGTGCCAACGGCGAAGACAACGGGTATCTATCAAAATATATCGGTCACATCAACAAGACTATAAAGCGGAAAATTAAAGAGTGGAAATTAAACCCTGATGAGGAGTTTTTTACAATTAGAGAACACTCGGTAAGAGGAGAAACTGCTAGAGGTACAGTGTCCTATCGCCGTCTCCCAGCTAACACGCACGTCAATCTGCCAGATGAAATACAACGAATCGTTGACGAAATAAATAGCAAATTATAGCCTGTTCTGTGTAAATATTTGCGATATTAACTGTTCACAGTCAAAAATGGAGCACAAGCGAAGAACTTGTGCTCCATGGTTTGGTTGCCTGTACCTACCAACCTGTTAAGGTTGTTTCAAGCCGCACTTGCCTACATTGCAGCACAACCATAGATTTTCGTTGCAAAGGTACAAAACCTTTTTTGGAAAATCAAATAGATTCTTCATCAATCTGTCAGGCGCTGAATGTCCTCTTTCAGTTCTTCCTTCTCCTTGGCTCGCACTATTCCGCTGACCATCCTGTGACCGCCCTTCTTCGGCTTGTGCCCGCCGAAAGAACCTGGCTCCTGCAACCAGGACACCATACTGAAATCAACCTTGCTCTCCACCCTTTTTGAAGGGTGGTTCTTCGGTCTCCCATCATTTCTGCTTCTGCTCATTTCTTCCGTGGTTTTTCTCGATTCGGCGAAACGCCTCATCGGCTGGAATATAGCCGTGAGCCAAATACCAATCCAAATCTAAATTGGTCATCTCGCTGGCATTTCGCCGGTAAAGTTTCCTGATGTTTCGGTGCATGCCACCAATCACGGGGCCGACGCCATGGATGATGTCGTACCCGTCCCACATCTCCGTGCCATGGATATCACGAATCACGAAATCGGGAAACACCCTGTAGCGTTGGATGATGGCATCCAGTATCCCGTATTTTCCAAACCGGTCGTAATTACCACCGAATCCG
The DNA here is from genome assembly GCA_017545095.1 of Muribaculaceae bacterium. The sequence goes on from JAFYCU010000284.1 coordinate 3,303, forward strand.
TGATCCTGCAACAAAAACAGCCAGGGTGCCTTTTTGTATTCCCTCACAAACAATCGATAGTAGGTGGTGATGCCGTCGCCAAATAGGTAGGTGACAGCTAGGCGGTCGGAGCCCCAGGAATCGTCTTTGTCGGCATTGCGCTCAAAAATCTCCATGATGCAGAACGGAGCAACATCTTTGAGCACAAACTCCATGGGGTCTTTATCTCGTACCAGGTCAGATGGGAGCGGATAGAGGCCATGAGGCAACAACTCATGAAACGGCCATTCCACTCGCCCAATGGAATGGTAGCCCCTCAAGGCATCCGGCTTGTCAAACTCATACACTGCCTGTTCGCGAGTCACTCCATAATCCACATACAAGAATGCGTGGACGCACTGCGCGATGTTGGCCGTCTCGATCAGGCAGCCATCGAAGTAGCATCCTGGGTAGTAGCCAACCCTGCCCGAGATGAAATCGCTGAATGCGACATGGTCACCTGGGCGGTAGTTGGCCAGCCAAGCCGGCATTTCCTCGCGCCATTTTTTGAGATAATCAGTCATTGTTACCACGGTCATTGGGTGCTTGTTGTCAGTCGCCGTGTTAATCGCGTTGTTGTTATTATCCAATGGGTAGAAGGCGCTTATGGCCGATTTCTCAATTTGATAAATGGTTTCAGAAAGTTCAAAAACCACCTTCTTCACGGCTTCCTCATCATTGAATATCACCTTATTTCTTGCGATTTCATAGTCGGAGTCAACCAAGAAGTCAGCATCAAATACGTGATATTCCGTTTCGTAATGAGGTAGCTTGAAATCCAAAAAAATCAACTCTCGGGAGATGGCAAGCTTCGCACCATTCCGTTCCCCAGTTCTTGGGAGAAACAGGATGCACTCAATACCTCTATCTGATAAGAAATGATGTAAAACCATCCCTTTGCGGAGTTTGTACCGATAGTAAATGCCCAAATATTTCATTACTAAGCACACGATTTGATTTCAACCTTCTTTTGTCCAGCACTTTTGGCTTGCTTCGCCTTTTTCGCTTCTTCGCGAGCCCGCCGCAGGGCAACCATCGTGTCGACAACCTCACGATGAAAGTTTTTGCGGGTATAGTTCCTTCTGCTGGTCACATGCCAGCCGCAGCACAAGTCGCAGTAATAAACCCGCTCGGGCGCATACCCGTTTGATTCGAGCATGGCATCTCGGGAGTACTCAATGAACATTTGAGCGGCGCGTTCCGATTTAAACACAAATTTCTCTCTGCCACAGTCCAGGCACAAATGTCGGTTTCTTGACGGTTTTGCACTGCTCTCTGCGCTTTTCCACCGCCATTCCTTGCGGGAAAAGCTCCTGCCTTTCAGCGTTCTCATGGTATTTCTCCTTTCTTTTTTAATGGTTAAACACCTCATTGCATGCAAAAATCGTGCCAAGATTTCCGTCGACACTTTTTGTCAGTGGTTTGCAAAACAACAAAGGGCAACCTGCAATGAGGCTGCCCTTTGTGTAATGTGCTATCACGTGTCACAAGCCCAGGTCGTGCATGGTGCGGGGGGCGGGGGTTTTGGGCAGGGGCTTGCGGTCGCGCAGCTGGTCGAGGATGACCTCGATGGCTTTGTCGAGCTGCGGGTCCACGCCCTGGAACTCCAGCGCGGGGTCGTTGTCAACCACGATGTCGGGGTCCACGCCGTGGTTTTCCACAATCCAGTGGCCGCGCGTGTCGTAGTTGGTGAAGAAGGGCACGCGGATGTCGGTGCCGTCGATGTAGGGCAGCGAGCCAGTGATGCCCACGATGCCACCCCACGACCGGGTGCCGATCACGGTGCCAATCTTGTTCTCCTTGAAGCTCCAGGGGAACAGGTCGCCGTCGCTGGCCGAGTATTTGTTCACCAGCAGCACCTTGGGACCGTAGACGGTTCGTTCGGGGATGGTGCCGTTGTAGGAGCTGCCTCGGAACATGGTCAGGCGGTAAGGCTGGCGCAGCAGTCGCTCGATGACCATGGGCGAGATGTTTCCGCCGCCGTTGCCACGGTCGTCCACGATGAGCGCCTCGCGGTCGGTCTGCGCGAAGTAGTAGCGCGAGAACTCGCGCAGTCCCTCGGGACCCATGTCGGGGATGTAGATGTATCCCACGCGGCCGCCGGTCTTTTCGGTCACATAGTCGATGTTGTGCTGCACCCACTCGTGGTGGCGCAGGTCGTACTCGCTCTGGAGTGGCTTCACCACCACCTTGCGGGCATTGGCCCCGGCGGCGTTGTCGGCAATGGTGAGCTCGGTGTTCACGCCGGCCTTGCCGCGCAGCAGGGCGTAGATGTTGTTGACGGTCGTCACCGGCACGCCGTCGACGGCGGTGATGAAGTCGCCCGCTTTCACCTTCATGCCCTGCTCGGTGAGCGGCGAGCGCAACTCGCTGCGGTCGGGTGCGCCGGGCAAGATTTTTTCGATGCGGAATCCTTGTCCGTCGCGCACGATGTCGGCGCCGAGCATGCCGATTTTCTGCTGGCGGGCCTTGATGTGGTCGCCGCCGTCCACGTAAGCGTGGCCACAGGCCAGCTCGCCAATCATGCCGCCAATCACGTAGGTGAGGTCGAGGCGGTTTTTCACGTAGGGCACCAGCACGGCATACTTGTCGTGGATGGCTTTCCAGTCCACGCCGTGCATGGTCTTGACGTAGAAGCCGTCGCGGTAGGCGCGCCAGGCCTCGTCGAAGATTTGCGCCCACTCCTGGTCGTAGTTCACCAGAGCGGTCATGTCGCCCAGGTTCACGGCCTCGCTCAGCTCCACCTTGCCCATGGGCAGCGGGGTGACGTAGATGTTTCCGTCCTTGAAGAAGATGGCGCGTTTCATGTCGGTCGAGGGGGTCATGCGCGCACCGGCGGCGATGAGCTCATCCTTTTGCTCCTTGAGGTCGTAGAGGTGCGTGCCGCCGTTGCCGTAGTACCACACATGGGTGCCGTTGCAGGCAAAGGCGCCGTAGCTGCCGGTGCTGATGGGCAGCTTCACGATGCGGTTGCCAATGCCGTCGAGGTCGATTTTCACGGCGTTCTCGTCATCGGCGGCCTTGCGGCCTTTCTTCTTGGTGTCGGGGGCCTTGTCGCCGTCGGGTTCCTCGCCCACCTTCACCTGGTCGTCGGTGGGCAGGAAGGGCGACGGCGTGTCCTTGCTGAGCATCACCAGGTAGACGCCCTCCATCGAGCCGTAGGCGAAGTTCCACTCGATGTTGCTGTAGATGGGGTTGAAGTCGCGCCCCGAGGCAAAGATGAGGTACTTGCCGTCGCTGCTGAACACGGGCGAGTTGCTGTCGAACCAGTTGTCGGTGACCTGCGTGGCCTTGCGGGCGGCGATGTCGTAGAGCATCACCACGTTGTATTCGTTGCCGGTCATCTGGTAGTAGGTGAGCCAGCGTCCGTCGGGCGAGAACTCGGGTGCGGCGAAGCTGCTCAGGCTGTCCTGCACAAGCGTCTGCTTGCTGCGTGCCGCCACGTCCACGAGTACGATGCGGTTCTCGCGGTCGGTATAGACGATGCGGTCGCTCTTGGGGCTCCAGGTGAAGTCAAGGATGTAGGTGTCGTTGTCGCGGGTGAGCTGTACGGGGTCTCCGCCGTCGGCGGGGCGCATCCACAGCTCGGTCTCGCCAGTCTGGTCGCTGATGTAGGCGATGTGACGGCCGTCGGGGCTCCACTGTGCGTTGCGCTCGTGCACGCCGGCGGTGTGGGTGATGTTGCGGGTCACGCCGTGCTTCACGGGCACGTCGAGCACCTCGCCGCGCGCGCTCACCACCAGGCGGCTGCCGTCGGGCGACAGGCCGGCGGCGGTCACGTAGTCCTTGAGTGCCTTGAGTTCCTCGCGGGCAAAGCTGTTCTCGCTGTTCATCTCCACATGGATTTGGGTGGACTGCCGCGTGGCCGGGTCGAGGGTGTAGAGATAGCCGCCCTTCTCAAACACAATCACCCCGCCGCCGCAGCTGGGGAACTTCACGTCGTAGTCGGTGAAGTGGGTCACCTTCTCGGTGGTGCCGGTGCGTGTGTTATAGGCGAAGATGTTCATCGTCATGTCACGGTCGCTGATGTAGAAAATCTCGTCGCCAATCCACATGGGCACGATGTCCTGCGCCACGTTGTTGGTGATGTTGGTCACCTGCTTGGTGGCGGGGTCGTAGATCCAGATATCGTCGGCCATGCCGCCCCGGTAGTATTTCCAGGTGCGGAACTCGCGGAACACGCGGTTGTAGGCCATCCGCGCACCGTCGGGCGAGTAGGAGCAGAAGCCGCCCTCGGGCAGTGGCATCTGCGTGGGCAGCGAGCCGTCGATGGGTGCTGTCCACAGCTGCCCGTCGAAGCTGTCGCCGACGCGGTTGCGATAGACGATGGCTTGGCCGTCGGGAGTCCAGGTCATCACGATGTTGTTCGGCCCCATGCGGTCGCCCCAGTCGTCACGGGGGTTGCTGGCGGTGAAGGTGACGCGCCGCGGCTCGCCGCCCTCGGCGGGCATGACGTACACCTCGGTGTTGCCGTCGTACTGTCCGGTGAAGGCCAGCTGATTGCCGTCGGGCGAGTAGCGTGCGAACGCCTCGTAGCCGTTGTGCGAGGTGAGCCGCCGCGCCGTGCCGCCGTGGATGGACACGGTGTAGAGGTCGCCGGCGTAGCTGAACGCCACCTCATGGCCGTTGGTGGCCGGGAAACGGAGCAGCCGCCCCTCGGCAGCGCTGCCCCCCAGTGCCGTGGCAGCCACAGCCGCCAAAGCAAGAATCAGTCTTGTTTTCATTTATTAGTCGATATTTTATGTTATAATTTGCCAAGATGAAAAAACCGCCATAAGGTGTTGAAAAATAGAGATATACGGAGTTTTGCGCTTGATGAGTTTTTATTCCAGTGAGAGCGGATTGATATCTTGTTGTATATCTGCAATATACGTTGTTTTGGCACACTTTTTCGACCGAGTTTTCGGCGTGTCGTGACACTTTTTCGACCGAGTTTTTGCGGTTTCGCTACACTTTTTCGACCGGGTTGCGGCTGCAAAGGTACTACAAACCGAGTAAAAATGCAAATAAAGCCAGCTGAAAAGTGCGTTTGCGGCTACTTAATGGGACTTAATGGGCAACTATCTAGCAGTCGTCCCCAGCAAGCCCGTTAGGGCTGTTCAGCTCTTAGGCAGGGGTTCCGCCTACGGCTCCACCCCTGCCTATGCCCTTGTCGAGGCTGTATCAAAAGTGTGGAACGTATGCAGAATTGCCCAAAGGGCAACATCACTCAACCCACCTTGTGTTGTATAATCAGAGTTTCACAGTTTACACCTTCTCATTGGGGACAACTTCTCGATAGTTGCCATAAAAATGGGTCATCCGATATTCGGAATGATAGATTTGGAGCTTTTGGCAAAATGTTATCTCGCTGATGGATCTTGCGAGATGGCTTTCCAGTTTGGGTGATGGGCGATGCATGTTGGGCTTACACATGTGCTGGCCGGATGGCCGAGTGGGGTGATACCCATCGTGAACGGGGAAATTGCATCGGGGGAGCCGCATCGTGATGCGGCTCTAC
>JAFYCU010000024.1 GCA_017545095.1 Muribaculaceae bacterium
CTCCACCGTGTAGTCGCGCAGACCGTCGGTGACGATGCTGTGGTGCACCAGCGACATGTTGTCGAGTTCCTCGCCGATGATGGTCATCGGCATCGACACACTCACCTCGCCCAGCGTGGCCGTGAGCAATGCCTCGCCCGTGCCCGTGGCGAAGAACAGCGTGTCGCCCTTGATGCGGCCGAAGCCCTCGGGGCACGACAGCTTCACACCCTGCACATCGGTATCGACGAGCACACCATATTGGTTGTAGCCAAAGAAATGCGGACAATAGGTGCCATAGCGCGGCGTGCTCAAGCGGAAGTCCTGGAAGCGCAGCTCGGCAATCACATTGTCGGTGGGTGCGTTACTCACTGCAAACAGACTGTTGGGCACGGCGCGGAGCCGTCCCTCGCAGGGGTTGTTGATCTCACCCAGCTGCACACTGTAGAGTGTCGACGACCCGCCGCCGTCGAGGTTCAGCGCCTCGGTGGCTCCGGCATAGCGCATCACATCGGCCAGGCCATCGGTAGTGATGCCCGCCGAGAGACTCTGGCGTCCATCCACCACACACATGTAGACCTTCTTGCCGCCATCGCTATAGCCCACGGCGGTGCGCGGATGACGGTCGGTGGTGCCATCATACTGTCCTACGCCACCTGCCAGCAAAATGGGGTGTCCCGACACCACTTGAGCCGGTTCCACCGTTTTGTCGCCGAAATAAACCGATGCCTCCAGCACCAGCTCATCGCCCTCGTGGAGTTGCTGCATCCACGCGGCGGCACTGCCACGGCCATGCAGCACATAACCTTTCGAAGGGATGAGCATGTCGCAGTCGGTGTTGGGCTGTGAGGTGACGATGAGTCGCGTGGTGCCCGTGGCTTGGAACGACTCGCCATCGGCCAAGCGAGCGGTGACCTCGCAGCCACCCCAGGCATTGCTGCTGCCAAAGTAAATCGAGTTGAAGATGGTGATGGCATTGTCCTGGGGCGATGACTCCACGGGATTGATGTCGGTCACCGCCGCTTGCGAGCCATCGGGAGCGGTCATCGTGCCAGCGTAGTTGACCATACCAATAAACAATTGCCCATCGGCTTCCACGCCAAAGCTCGGATACCAGTCGTAAACAGGGCGCGTGAGCTTGATGTCGCCATTGCAGATGGTTGCCCCCAGCGGAGTGCCGCGCATCGACACGCCACGGGCGGTCTTTTCGGTAGACACCCAGCCAAAATCACCATTGATGCCGACGAACGGCTGGTGCTCCTCGCTGGTGTTGTGACGAGCCATCGATTCCAACGTTTGGAAAAGCCGCAACTCGTCGTAGGCCAAGAAGCTCTCCATCGACACATAGGGATTGGTCAAGTCGGTGGTGGTGAAAAACACGCGCAGGTTCGACGACCCCGTGGCATTGTGAAACCACAGCGAGGTCTGTGTGGTACCCGGCCCCACATGGTTGTAGAACAAGGTGTCGACCGTATAGGTCATCCCACGAATCACGCAGGTGTCGCTCGCCTGTGCCGTAGTTAACGACAACGAGGCAAGCGCAACCAGCATTACAGCATATTTCTTCATATTCTAACTTTTTGAGTAGACAAGTAAACGAGCTGTTTGCTGAAAACTGACTACTAGAAACTGACTACAGTTGATTCTAATAAAGCTTTTCGTTATTTATTGTTTCCTGATAATCACGTTGATGATGATGTTCAGGTCATCGACATCGGTCACGCCGTTGCCGTCCACATCGCCGCTCGTGCCTTCAGGAGCCTTGCCAAGCATCACGTTGATGACGATGTTGGCATCATCGATGTCGGTGGCACCATCACCGTTC
>JAFYCU010000285.1 GCA_017545095.1 Muribaculaceae bacterium
GAAATCGACGAACCAATTCTTACCTTCATGAAGTCTCGGATAGGTATATCCGAGCATTTCAGCAGCTGTGCTACATTTTTTTTGATACGACATTTTTTTTAACATTTTTTGTCGGAACTTCCGGTTCGTCTAAAAAATGCAAGCCTGTAATCATGAAAATTTACTGTCCGAATTTTGTCCGAGTAAATTCAAAAAAATCGGGCTAAATTTCTGATTTGTAGAAATTTAACCCGAGTTTGGCGGAGAGGACGAGATTCGCATTCCGGTGAAAGACCAGTCACACATCAAGTATGACATTGTGGGCGGGCACATGGCGAATTACGATTTCATGATCGCCCTCAACCATTTCAAGGGGCATCCCATGGGTGGGTATGGCGGAGCGCTGAAGAACCTCTCCATTGGTTGTGCCAGCCGTAACGGCAAGGCATATATCCACTCGGCCGGCAAGATGGAGAAACTCGACATGGCCAAGCTCTGGACTCGTGAATACATCGGCGACCAGGATGGGTTCCTTGAAAGCATGGCGGCAGCCGCTCAGGCTGTGGTCAACTACTTCAACAAGAAGCAGGGCATCATCTATATCAGCGTGATGAACAACATGTCGATTGACTGCGACTGCGTGGATCATCCCGCCCCTGTCAAGCTCGAGGACTATGGCATTCTGGCGTCGACCGACCCGGTGGCACTCGACCAGGCTTGCATCGACATCATCAACCAGCAGAAGGTCACCGCCAAGAACGACCCCACCGACCTGCTGAACCGCATCAACAAGCAGCACGGCACCCACACCATCGACTGGGCCGAAAAGATTGGTCTAGGAACGAAGGCATACACATTGGTGAATATTGATGAATAAACCCACAGAATTATGAACATTTTGATTTTGCGAGGCTCACCACGAGCCAACGGAAACACCGCCTGGATGGCGGAAGCGTATAAGAATGCTGCCGAGGCCGCAGGCCATGAGGTGACACTGGTGAACGTGTCGAAGAAGAAAATCGCCGGCTGCCTGGCTTGCGAGTACTGCCGCACCAAGGGCAATGGCATCTGCATTCAAAAGGACGACATGCAGGAGCTCTACCCGCTGCTGGCCGAGGCCGAGGTGCTGGTATTGGCCGCACCAATCTATTACTTCACCCTTTGCGCACAGATTCAGGCACCCATCCAGCGCATCTACTGCGTGAACGCACCCGCCAAGGTGAAGAAGATGGCGCTGCTCATGTCGTCCTACTCGCCTGGCGTGTACGAAGGCGCAAAAGCCGAGTACCGCGACATATGCAACTACTGGAAAGTGGAAGACTCGGGCATCGTGGCCGCAACTGTCAACGAGCAAAAGACCGAAGCCACCAAGATGAAAATCCAGGAACTGGTAAACAAGCTGTAAGGAACTATGCAATGGATGTGCGTCGAACACTTCGTGATTCGATGCACTTTTGCTAAGTTCTTCTATTTGGATCAAGCTGCGAGGGTCTGCAACCCTCATTGTTGGGACAAGTTGCAATGCTTTTCAGCACCACACCTTGAACTTCGCTCAACTCGTGTTTTGTTGTTCCGGGTCCTTCGGGGTTGCTTGGTCTTTAACACAGGATAGGATCTTCGACCCGCTCGACCTTTACAGGGTCTGACTTGGGGACAACTTCGCGGTAGTTGCCAAAACTTTCCTCTGGGTGTAAAACTTTCCTCTCGATGTATTTTTCCTTTCCTCTCAGCACATTTACGATTAGAGGAAAAAATTATTATTCACAGTGTGCTACCTTTGCAAACAAAAGATAAACCTATGGACACCTGTAGCATCCTATCACTCATGGTCATCAGCATGGCGCGTTGCATCGTTGGCACCGTGTGCTTTTCTTGCCGCCGCATGGCATCGCTCAACGAAGAACCACCCGATGTGACTTGCTACCACGCCATAACTGGCAAAACTCATCAGCACATCATTTATCAACCAATAAATAATTTTTTTATGAAACACTTACTACATTTACAAACCAAAGCGCTTATCGCTGTGCTGCTCATGGTGATACTGGCGCCGCTGGCCCATGCTGCGAGTACGTTCACCGTGGACTATCTGAGTAGTACTGGTAAGTTCACCGTAACGCGCTCCAATACAACGGGCAGCGAAACAGTGCTCTACCGCACGGTAAGCTTGTCAGCTCTTGCTGGAGTTCACTTCGCACCAGTGAGTGGCTCGTTGACCTTCAACGACGGCATTGAAACTCTGGAGGTGCCAGTCACCGAGTACTCCAATGTCCCTGCAATTTATCGATACCAGAACAGTAATAGCCGTTCCTACATGTTAGAGGTACTGGATATCAACGGCTATTACTTGGCCAAGAAAGTGCGCTACATCGGATATGGTAGCGCAAGCAACGTTACGAAAGCCAAATTTAATGAAGTCAAAAGTTATACGATAAGCTCGAGCGAGTTTACAGTGACCGACAAAGGCTACAAGCAGGGGTATCACGCCATTCCTGTTACCAATTTCTTCACCTCCAACGTACCGTATGAATATTTGGCTGCAACGCGTTGTAAGTTAGAGATGTTGGTTGAGTTTGACGCCCGCGAAGTGGACGACGGCTACCAGTACATCCAGATTCTTATTAATAACGAGACAACGTGCGATGAAGGTGCCGGTGACGGCGACCCAGGCGGCACCGACAAATCGATTTATAAAGCAGGCTTCACTCATGAAGGAGGCAAGAAGAACACCACCTATGAACATTACGCTTTCCCATCGGTTCATGACTATAACTACTACAATGATAATGATGATAATGCTGGGAGACCCAATTATGCATGGAGGGATGATTACGGTAACACTGTGGGCCGCCTCATAAAGCAATTCTTCAAAGCAAGAGGCACCAATGATTATTATTACTATCGCAATAATGACGGATGGTTGGAACTGCCCCTCAGCGACTCCGACAATTCAAACTACACCCTCAACACCGTGGGCGTTAGATTCGATGCTTCGGGTAATAATGACGACGACTGGATGGTTAAGAACTTGGTGGCAAAAGTCAAAGTTGATGACAACGCCGGTTGGAGCGTGTTCCTTTTGGCTTCTGAAGGCCTCGTCGTATCGCCTGGACCTTACAAAAAGGGCAACACTTTCTATATCAGCATCCCTGCCGACAGAATTATCGTTCATAATGACGACTATCCCAAACTGACAACTTCTTGGGGCACAGCCATTTATGATAGTGGCTCGGGAAGCAACGTGATGACTTTCAAGGGTACGATTACGGCCGATGCCGGCACCGTGCTGAGTATCAGCTCCTACTCTGGAACAATCAAATCTCTTAGTGACCAACACATCGCGGAAGGCATTGCTGGCACCACCTTTAACAACTGTGTGGTCACTGAGGACTACACGCTCGACAGCAACACCGTGATTACTAACCTCTTTGACGAGCCGTTTATTGACAATGGCGTGAACAAACCCCTCCCCATCTCCGTTACGTGGCGCAACAAGACGCTCACCGAAGGCACCGACTACACGGTGAGCTATGACGACAACCGCGGTCCGGAGAGCGGCACCAAGGATGCTTCGATCATCATCACTGGCATGGGGATTTATAGTGGCAGTGTGACAGGCACCTACACCATCCGCGCTGTGGAGCTCTCGGATTTCTACGAGATTGAAACCGGGGTTTACGAGATTGCCAACAAAGACGACCTGATGCATCTGGCAGGGTATGTGAGCGATGGCAGGCACGACTGCATGAATCTCACCTTCCGCCAGACCGCCGACATCACTGACGTGGGCTTGTTCTGTCCCATTGGAGGCCCCTCCGTCAACGCCACTTCCTTTAAGGGCACCTACGACGGGCAAGGGTTCACCATCAGCGGCATCCACAGCATCGACGGCGTCAACGCCATTTACGAACGATATCCACACTGGATAGGTCTCTTCGGAAGGATTGGGAATCCCGGTGTCGTGAAAAACATTGTACTCGAGAACAGTGTCTTCAACGGCAAAGAATATGTTGGAGCCATTGTGGCTTATAACGACCGCGGTCTTGTAAAGAACTGCCGTGTAGGCGACGACGTAATTATCAATCCCACAATTAACGCCACCTGCCACGGTGGTATCGTGGGCTACAGCTATGTCGCGAACATCGAGGGGTGCGTCAGTGCTGCTGTCATCAATTCACAGAACAAAGTAGGCGGTATCATTGGTTCTGCGCAGTCTGGCAATCTCTTAAACAACCTTTATACGGGCACCACTGTCATTAGCGGAACCGAAGCAGGAGCAATTTTAGGAAACAAAGATACCTATAATTCTTATAATCCGGTTTATCCTACGTTCACCAACGTCTATTATCTTGATTCCAACCAGCCTGGTGCCGTTAACGGAAGTAATAATTTGGGCGGCGTGGGGCTTGCACGCACCATCACTCTGGGCGAGAATGTTTCTATCCAAGGCGAAGTGGTGGAATACGATGTGAGCGGCCTCACCGCTTTAGGCAGCACTGCCTTGATGAGCGACAGTGTCATTTACAGTTGCCAAGGTGATACCATCACCCTGGGCACTGGAGACATCACTATCGATACGGCCGCTGGCTATGAAATCACCTACTACGTCAACGGCACGGCCATCGAAGGCAACACATTCGTAATGCCCGACGCCAACGTCACCGTCACCGCCACAATCACGCGGCATCGTTACGTCTTCAACGAAGCAACCGGTGAACTCCGACTCATTTGGGGAGAATTTAACAGCAGTCACGCTGTTGGATCTGATGTCGCTCGTAGAAACGTCTTAAGCATCACGGCCAGCGACGAGGTGAGCTTCACCGGTGATTGCACTTCTTTATTCTGGGTTTATGAGAATTGCGTTAGCATGGACTTCAGCCAGGTCAACACCGATAGTCTCACCCGCACAAGAGCTATGTTCGATCGGTGTAAAAAACTGGAGACAATCGACGTTACGGGATGGAACACTGCCAATGTCACCGACATGCAAAAGACATTCATCGAATGCTACCATCTCACCACTATCAATGGCATCTCGGACTGGAATACTGGAAATGTCACCAATATGGAGAGCATGTTTGAATATTGTTCTAATCTTGATTCGCTCGATTTCACGGGCTGGAACACCAGCAATGTCGAAAATATGTCTAAGATGTTCTTCTACAACAATGCCACAACCGCTCTCGACCTCTCGAGCTGGAACACCAGCAAGGTCAAAGATATGACTGCTATGTTCCAGGGTTGTCCAAACCTCACCTCCGTCACTTTCGGAGATGGTTGGAGCACCGATAGCGTCACCAGTATGCAACACCTATTCTATGGGTGTTTAAAATTGGATTCTCTCGACCTCTCGGGCTGGAACACCGCTAATGTCACCAACATGTCAAGCATGTTCTTCGATTGTCGTGCTCTCAAAACCCTCATTGGCACCTCCGACTGGAATACTGGCAATGTTACCGACATGAGTAGCATGTTTGAGAACTGTAACCGCCTAACTTCGCTTGACCTCTCTGAATGGAACACTGGCAACGTTACCAATATGAGTTCCATGTTCCGGTCTTGTTCGTTTCTCACCACAATCTTTGCCGGAGATGGCTGGAACACCGACAACGTCACCAGCTCTGCCGAAATGTTCTACCGCTGCACTCGTATCAAGGGTGGCAAGGGCACTGCCTATAATTCGGAGCACGTCGACAAAGAGTATGCTCGCATCGACAAGGGCGAAAGCGCACCAGGCTACTTCACGGAGCATGTTACGCATAAGTTGGGTGACCTGAACAGCGACGGCAGCGTGGACGTGAGCGACGTGAACATCTGCATCAACATCATCCTGGGAAGCAACAACGACCCCGTTGCAACGGCACTTGCCGACCTCAACGGCGATGGCACAGTCGATATCAGCGATGTGAACGCCCTCATCAACATCATCCTGACCAATTGAAAGGCAAAAGAAAGAACGTTTTTCATCGCATCTAAACAACATGCAGGGCATCCAGCAGCTGCGGCCCGAAAGCGGCAACATCTACATCGTGAAGTACCGCGACGGCAGCGTGGCGAAAGTCAAATTCTGACCACACACCGCACGCTAAAGGGTTAAATACCCTCTAATCACTATCCGCAGCATCCACCCACAGATGCTGCGGATAGTTTCTTGCGAATTATAGGTTCCATAGCTCACTAGAGTTGCTCTACACTTCTGACACTTACAGTTATCTGAGCCGCAAGATGTACCACCTCCACAACATGAGCGATGCCTACCTCGTGGATGAAATCATCCTCGAGTGCCAATCCAAACAATAAGTCGCCCGCACCATCGCCGACCTCGAAGCCTCCCCCACCGTCCAGCAGCACCACATCAACGAAGCCGTCGGCTACCGCAACTTCGACCGCAGTGGCTTAATGGACTGAAACCAAAAGCGCAATCAGGTGTCATATTCACTCCCTAACGCCCTTAAAATTGACGTTAAGGACCAGAAATAGACCATAGTTAGTCCCTAACTCGAAAAAAAATAGGGTTAGGGACTAAAAATAATTGCGTTGTTTGAAGATTTGATTTATCTTTGCACCGTCAAATCAAACAAAAGCAAATTATGGCAATTAATGACATCATAGGCAGAGAAAGGGAACTGCATATTCTCAGCAACATCTGTAAAGAGAAAGAAGCATGTTTAGTTGCCGTGTATGGGCGCAGACGTGTCGGTAAAACGTATTTGGTCAAGCAATTTTTCAATGAGCAGTTTGATTTTTTCTTTACGGGGAGTTTTGAAACACCGATGCAGGTGCAATTGGCACTCTTTAATGATGCACTGCACAGATACAGCAATCAGCAATTTCCAGTGCCAAAGAATTGGTTTGAGGCATTTGGGCAACTGCGGGATTATTTATCAAGCATTCGCAAAGAAAGAATTGTTGTCTTTCTTGATGAACTTCCATGGATGGAAACCGCCAAATCAATGTTTATCAAGGCGTTCGGCTATTTTTGGAATAGTTGGGCTTCAACCCGCAACGGACTCACATTTATTGTGTGTGGATCTTCAACATCGTGGATGATTGACAAAATAATTGGTGATAAAGGTGGACTTTACGGCAGGGTTTCACGTTCCATCTATCTTGCACCTTTTAACCTGCATGAGGTTGAGCAGTTTTTACGACAGCGTAAAGGAATCGAGTGGAACCGTTTTCAGGTTATTGAGGCATACATGATTTTTGGAGGAATACCTTATTATCTTGACATGCTTGAAAAAGAACTGCCATTCACCCAAAATGTTGATGAACTTTTCTATAGAGACGATTCCCCGTTAAGAACTGAATATGATTTCTTGTTCCTCTCGTTGTTTAAATCCGCCGCCATTTATCGCCAAATAGTGGAAGTTCTTGCCATCAGGAACAAGGGCTTGACTTTAAAAGAAATAAAGGGGGTCATAACGGATTATAATGGCGGTGCTTTGTCAACTGCACTCGAAAACCTGTGCAAGTGTGACTTTATTCGCAAGTACAAATCATTTGGCAAAAAAGAACGTGGCAGCATCTACCAATTGACTGATTTGTTCTCATTATATTATTTGAGGTTTGTTAAACACCAGACTGGACTGGACGAGCATTATTGGTCGAATATCAAGGATAATACAAGAAATGCTTGGGCTGGATACGCCTTTGAGCAGGTCTGTTTGCATCATGTCAATCAAATCAGGGCAAAATTGAGCATCAAGGGCGTACTTACCAATATCTGCTCCTGGTCTTCTCCCAAGCAGATTGACAAAGATGGAACTGAATGGCCCGGGGCTCAGATTGATTTGCTCCTATGCCGTGGCGACCATATCATAGACATTTGTGAGATGAAATACTGTCAATCCGAGTATACCTTGACGAGCGACTACGAAAAACGTTTGAGAGAACGGGCTGATACGTTTGTTCATTTTACCAAAACCAGAGACGCTATCCATACGATACTGGTGACTACATACGGATTGAAAACCAATATGTATTCCGGAAGTATTTATGAAACGATTACCATGGATGATTTGTTTCATGAATAGTCCGTGTTGATTGTGGACGCAGGTACTCTTGTTCATACGCTTACGACCGCATCCTCAAGGTCGCCCGCACCATCGCCGACCTCGAAGCCGCCCCCACCGTCCAGCACCACCACATCAACGAAGCCGTCGGCTGACGCAACTTCGACCGCAGTGGCTATTCTATTCTGGTTATTGCCGAACATTCGCTTTGTAGCCCCCTTTCTTTTTGCATTTGCACATGTCAAGATTTTTTATGTAATTTGCAAACTAATAAGTTGTGAAAGGTCAATGGTTGGCTACCATGATATGACTCAGCGGCTTGATTTACAGCGAAATGTGAATGTGTGGGTAGGTATGCCTATATTCAAGCCTCATTTTTGATGGCAGCGTATTTCGACCTTTTGCAAGTCCATTTTTATAGATAAACTCTTAAAAAAAACAAATATGGGAAGAGCTTTTGAGTATCGCAAAGCGAGAAAACTGAAACGCTGGGGCAGCATGTCCCGCACGTTCACCAAAATCGGTAAGGAAATCACCATGGCCGTGAAGGCTGGTGGTCCCGACCCCACGGCCAACTCACGTCTGCGTGCGTTGATGGCCAATGCTAAGGCCGCCAACATGCCTAAGGACACCGTGGAACGCGCCATCAAGAAGGCCAGCGACAAGGATGCCGGCGACTACAAGGAGGTGATTTACGAGGGATTTGCCCCTCACGGCATCGCCGTGCTCGTGGAAACGGCTACCGACAACACCACACGCACCGTGGCCAATGTGCGCAACTACTTCAACAAGAAGGGCGGCAACTTGGGCAATTCGGGCACCGTGGGGTTCTTGTTCTCGCACAAGTGCTATTTCCACCTCGAGCCTAAGGACGGTATCACGCTCGATGACCTGGAGCTGGAACTCATCGACTGCGGAGCCGAGGACTTCGACATGGACGAAGAAGAAATCATGGTGGGTGGCCCCTTTGAGGCAAACGGCGACATCCAGAAGTATCTCGAGGACAACGGCTACGAAATCAAAAGCTCGGAATTGGTTTACGAGCCTGCCGAGTACAAGGATCTGAGTGCCGAGGAGCGTGCCGATGTCGAGGCCCTGATCGAGGTGCTCGAGGAGGACGATGACGTGCAAAACGTCTACACCAACATGCAACCCGGTGCCGACGACGAAGAGGACTGATGCACGCCTGAGCTTGTAATCCCAAGCATTCTCTACACAGCAAGCCGCCCTGTTCCAGTGATTTGCAGCTGGTGCAGGGCGGCTTGTTGTGTGGATAATGAGTGCGGCTAATCGCGGCCGAAGATGTCGCGTGTGTAAACCTTGTCCTTCACGGGGTCGAGTTGCTTGTCGTAGCGGTTGGCGATGATGGCATGGCTCTGTGCCATGAATTGCTGCAGGTCGTTTACCACACGGCTGCCGAAGAAAGTGCTGCCGTCGGTCAGTGTGGGCTCATAGATGATTACTCGTGCCCCCTTGGCCTTGACGCGTTTCATGATGCCCTGGATGCTCGACTGGCGGAAGTTGTCGCTGCCGGTCTTCATCGTCAGACGGTAGACCCCGATCACACATTCGCGCTCGGTGGTGGGGTCGAAGTCGCCACGGTTGTAGTAGTCGTAGTAACCAGCCATGTGCAGCACACGATCGGCGATGAAATCCTTGCGCGTGCGGTTGCTCTCCACAATGGCCTCAATCAGATTCTCAGGCACATCGGCATAGTTGGCAAGCAGCTGCTTGGTGTCCTTGGGCAGGCAGTAGCCACCATAGCCGAACGAGGGGTTGTTGTAGTGCGTGCCAATGCGCGGATCTAGGCACACTCCCTGAATAATGGCCTGTGTGTCAAGCCCCTTGAGCTCGGCATAGGTG
Organism: Muribaculaceae bacterium; assembly: GCA_017545095.1. The sequence continues at coordinate 9,858 of JAFYCU010000285.1, forward strand.
TCCAGTTCGTTGAAGTAACTCACGCGCAGGGCCAAGTAGGTGTTGGCAAATAGTTTCACCGCCTCGGCCTCGGTGAATCCCATGACCAGCGTGTCAACATGCTGCTTGATGGCACCTTCCTGCAGCAGTGCGGCGAAGCCGTGGGCGGCCTCCACCAGCGCAGCATCGTTGAGGTCTGTGCCCACGATGATGCGGCTGGGGTGCAGGTTGTCGTAGAGGGCACGGCTCTCACGCAGAAATTCGGGTGAGAACAGTATGTTGCGGTTGCCCGTTCGCTTGCGGATGCTTTGCGTGAAACCCACAGGAATGGTGCTTTTGATCACAACAATGGCGCGAGGGTTGCACTCGGTCACTAGATTGATGACCTGCTCCACGGCGCTGGTGTCAAAGAAATTGCGCTGGCTGTCGTAGTTGGTGGGGGCTGCCACCACCACCAGCTCGGCACGGCTGTAGGCCTCGCGGGCATCGAGCGTGGCGTGTAGGTCGAGACGGCCGCTGGCCAGGTACTGCTCAATTTCCACATCGGCGATGGGCGACTGGCGGCGGTTGATCATCTCCACTTTCTCGGCCACAATGTCGACGGCTTCCACATGATGGTGCTGGCTGAGCAAGCAACTGATGCTCAGGCCCACATATCCGGTGCCTGCTACTGCTATATTCATGATTTACGCGTTATTTCAATACTCAGTTTTGCCTCTCACCCAAGCGTCACCCACGGTGTTTCTTCTTGCTGCCAAACAACCCCTTGAGGCGGCCCAACAGCCCGGTGGGCTTGTCATCGTCGTCGGCATAGCCGCCATAGCCGTAGCCATAGCCGTAACCGTAGTTGCCGTAGCCGTAGCCATATCCGTAACCATAGCCGTAGCTGCCATAGCCGTAGTGCTTGTTGTCGATTTTGATGTCGTTCACCAGGATGGTCAGGTTCTTGACCTTGTCCTCCTTGTTGAGCTTGTCAAGGTCTTCGAGATAGCGCTTGTCGATTTTCCCGTCACGAATCACATAGATGGTGAGGTCGGTGTGTCGGTTGATGAGTCCGGCATCGGCGATGATGCTGAATGGTACGGTGTCGAGCAACACATAGTCGTAGCGCGTACGAAGTTGGTCGATGAGTTGCGCAAAGCGGTCGCTCATCAGCAGGTTGGTTGGGTTGGGTGGTATGGCTCCCACACAGATGAAGTCAAGGTTGTCGTGGAACTTGCCTCGGTGAATGATGGCATCGAGGTCGTTGACTTGCCCCGAGAGGAATGCACTCACGCCGTGCCCCACGTTCTCGAGTCCCACATATTCCGAGAAACGTCCTTTGCGCAGGTCTAAGTCCACAGCCACCACGCGCTTGCCCGAATGAGCGAACGACAGGGCCATGTTGGCCGCCACAAACGACTTGCCCTCGCCCGACATGGTGGACGTGAACTGCATCACCAGTCCATGCCCCGGTTCGGGTTTGGCCACATAGTCGATGTTGGCGCGGATGATGCGCATGGCCTCGCTGATGCGGTCGCGGCCGTTCTCAGTCACCACAATCTCTTGGTCACGCTGGTGATGCTTCTTGGTGGGCAACTCGCCCACGATGGGGATGTCGACCACACTCTCAATGTCGTGACGTGTGTGGATGTAGTTGTCGAGCGAGTAGTACCAGAACACGCCGTAGAGCAGCAAGGCCGGAATGAGCAGGCCAATGAGCAATCCAATCATCATGATTCGCGATGGCACCGGCGAGATGGGACCGCTGCCCGTGGCGGCCTCGATCACCTTGGCGTTGGGCTCGGTGATGGCCAGCTGCAGGGCGTTTTCCTCACGCTTGTTGAGCAGATACAGATAGAGTTGCTCCTTGATTTTCTGCTGGCGGGTCACCTCGGTGATGGCTTTCTCCTGCGAGGGCACCGCCACCATCGACCCAGTGGCCATGCCCTGCTGCTGGCGGGCCTGGGCCTGTCGCATCTGCAACGACTGGATGTAGTTGGTTAGGCCGCGCATGATGGCCTGGCGCAGCGTGGTGAGCGAGCGCGTGAGCTCAATCATCACGGGGTTCTCATCGCTGCTCGTGGTGGCTATCTTCTGGTAGCGCAGCATGGTCTCGTTATATTGCTGTATCTGACCCTCGATGCCGGTGTTCTGGATGCCGGTGTTGCTGGGGATGAGCTCGCTGTCGCCCATGCCAGCGATGTATTTATAGATGCTGTTGGCCAGGCTGATTTGCATGTCGGCATCGGCAGTGTTGTCGGCATAGCGGATGGCCGTGCCAGCATCGGCATACATCGTGGCGTTGGCCGCACTGGTCTTCAAGGCCGCCACCTCGCTGTCGACACCGCTCAGATCCTTCGACAACGCCTCCACGCGCTCGGCAATAAACGCCTCGGTGGAACGCGCCACCTGGTTTTTGTCGTTAATGGCATCCTGGTTATAGGCGGCAATCAGTGCCGTGAGAATGTCGCACGCCTCGGTGGCATTGTCCCACGTGAGGCCCAGGTTCACCACATCGGTGTATTTGTTGGCTGCATCGGCGGTGAGGTGACCCTTGATTTTCGATGCCATGGCGCGGGGAGTGGTCACACGCACAATTACTTGATAGCCTGTGAACTCCTTGTCGCTATAATTCTTGTTCTTCGTGATGGCAATGGGTCCATAGGTGGTCGACACCTTGTTGCCAAAGTGTGCTTTTTTCCAGCCCTCTTTGCCCACCTTGAACTCCAGGTCGTTGCCGCCCTTGGGCACGATGGTGATGGTGAACGGCGTGGTCACCTCGCGCAACGGCGTGATCTCGACTGGCGACGACTTGTAGATGTTCACGTCGCGCAGAAACACATGGCCGTAGTACTGGATGTTCACACCCAGGTTCTTCGCCACACTCTCGAGCAGGTCGGTAGAGCGCACCTTGAACATTTCGTTGGGCAGGAAATTATTGCCCGTGCTCAAGCCCAGGTCGCTGAACACCTGCGCCTGTGTGCCATTGTTGCTGTCCTTGGTTTTGATCAGGATTTGCGCCTTGGCCGTGTAGAGCTTGGGCTGCGACTTGCCATAGAGGAAAGCCAGACAGGCACAGGCGATGATTGAGATCACAAACCAGTACCAGTTGCGCGCACAGGCCATGAAATAGGCCCGGATGGGTATGCTATTCGTGGTTTTCTTTTTCGGAGTGCGGGGCGACTCTTCGATGACTGTCTGTTGCATCTTGCAGTATCTTTTGAAAATTTGGTAAAACAACGTCACTGCCCCTCTGGCGAACCCGTCTTGGTTCGCCACAAGGCATAATACGCTGCAAAATTACTAAAAACATTCGACAACCACAGCAAGATTCCGATAATTAACATTATTATTTCACCCCATAAGGTTATGGCCGGGTTGTGGATGCATGGTTCGGCACACCTGCACAACTCACACAATGTAGTGTTGCACAAGTTTGTGTTGCACAAATCTGTGCAATATTTTTCACACAAAGTTGTGTATCCGAAAATAATTACCTACCTTTGTCGCATCAATTCTACCGCTTGATGCGTAATGGTATTCGCATATGTGGCGAAAATGCTCATATTATGTTTACATCATTCTATTAAAGAGTAAGTTATGGACAAACAAAGCTTTATGTTTGGCACGGCTGTGTCGGATTACAATTTTATCGGTCGAGAATCGGAAACGCGTCGGTTGCTGGCCAATTTTACCGAGGGCATCAACACGATTTTGATCTCACCGCGCCGCATCGGCAAAACATCGTTGGTCAAGCATGTCAAGGAAATAATCGAGCGTGAGCATCCCGAGGTCATCGTTGTTTACCTCGACATGTTTGCATGCAAGACCGAGTATGAATTCTACAACGCCCTATCGGCCGCTGTGCTCAAGCAGACGGCATCACAGGCCGAGAAGTGGATGGAAAATGCCAAAGACTTTCTTGTTCGTCTCACCCCCAAAATCTCTTTTTCGCCCGAAGCTGGCAGCGATTTCACCTTGTCGCTTGGCATCACGCCCAAAACGCACACCCCCGAACAAATTCTCTCTTTGGCCGAAAACATCGCCCGCAAGCGCAAGAAGCGCATTGTTGTCTGCATTGACGAGTTTCAGCAACTTGGCGAGTTGCCCGACTCGTTGACCATGCAAAAACGATTGCGCAGCACATGGCAACACCAGCGCATGACATCTTATTGCTTGTTTGGCAGCAAAATGCACATGATGAACTCCATTTTCCAGCGGCGCAATATGCCGTTCTACCAGTTTGGAGACACCATCTTTCTGGGTAAGATTCCAGTTGAACAGTGGGTCGAGTATATTGAGCGGCACTTCCAAGACCGCAATCGCCGTATCTCTCCTGCAATGGCTCGGATGCTATGTGGGGCGGTCGAATCCTACTCTTCCTACGTGCAACAGCTGGCTTGGCTGCTTTTCACCCGAGTGGATGAGGGTGAGGAGGCTACCGCAGTCCAATACCGCGACGCGGTTACCGACCTGCTGAATGCCAATGAGGGCTTGTTTATGCAGCAAATCGAGTCGTTATCGGCCTATCAGATGAATTTCATCCGCGCTATTGCCCAAGGTGTGCACACAGGTTTTGGCGAACAAGGCATCCGCGACGAATACCGGCTGGGCAGTGCTTCCAACATCACGCGACTGAAAACAGCATTGATTGGTAAAGACCTGGTAGAGTCGCGCGACCGCGGTCTTCTCTATCTCACCGACCCGGTGTTTGAACGCTGGTTGCAACGGCGAGTATTATAACACTCATTCCACCGGTGCTGATGAGAAGCAATGACCGGTGGTTGTCCCACACCATCTTGTTGGGCGCGGGTCATTCCTTTCGGAGCATGACGTTGATAATGCGGTTCATGTCATCCACATCAACGCTGCCATCGCCATTGAGGTCGGCTTGGGTCTTGAGGCTTGGATCTTGGTTCTTGCGTAGCATAACATTGATGACGATGTTCAGGTCATCCACGTCCACCACGCCGTTGCCGTCCACGTCGCCGGGCACAATGGCCTCGCCACCCGCCACGGTGAAGATGCTGGTGCCTCCGGCATTCACCGTTTTGCCCGATGAGAAATAATAGTAGTTGACAAAATACTTGTCGCCGGTGTTCAGGCCATCGAAGGTGAACGTGAGTTTTTGCGATGCTCCGGCAGCGAGTTTCAGCGGTTGGGTCACGGTTTGCATGATGGTACCCCGGTAACTGCCATCGTCAAGCTGCGTGTAGGCACGGCACAGATACGCCATCACTTCTTCGTCATATGCTGCGCCCGCGTTGGTCACCGTGGTGGACACCTGTGCCGTGTTGCCGTGCAGCAACAGGCCATCGGCAGTGCGCTGCGCATAGGCCAGCTCGTGCTGCATGTTGAGATTTGCCGCTGGCATGGGCGCAATGGTGAGTGAGCGGGTGGCGATGGGATTGGTGCCATCATCGTTGAGCGCGAACTTGAGCGTCTTGGTGCCGGCCGTTTCGGGACGGTAGAAAAACGTCACCGTGCCCGAGCTGCCGGGATTGATGTCGAGCAGTTCCATGGTGGTTTTCATGCCATCCACCAGCAGGTAGAGCCTGTCGTTCAGCGAGGTGCCCGAATTGGTGAGGTGCACCATCACTTTCATCGTTTTGCCTTGGTGCTGGCTGCCCTCGTAGGTCACATCGCTCACCGTGTACTTGGGGTTGCCGTTCTTGCCATAGGGCGTGAGCGTGAGCGAATTGCCGTTGATCACGGCCTGCACATAGTTCACGTCACCGCCTTCACACACTTCCCAAGCACCATCGGGACTCACCTTGCTGATGGGTACCAGCCGATAGGTTCCCGAGCTGTTCCCGCCGCCAAAGCTGATGGTGTATTCCGCATTGCCACCCCAGCCGTGCTTGAGGTCGGTGTACACATACCCCTCTGAAACCACTGCGACACGAAAGCTGCCAAGATACAGTGCCCAACCCGTGTTCAAACTGCGCATAACGCCCGTGTAGTTGCTGAATCGCCCTTTGATGGTCACTTCAAAATCGTTTCCACTGTTCGAACGCGTGTAGGTGGTGGTTGGCACCTCCAAGTCGCTGAAAGTCATCGCTGTAGAGGCTGTGGCGGTTTGGTTGCCGGGCCTGGCTCCCACCACCATGTTTTGCCAGTCGATATAACCTTCGATTTCGGAACTGTCGCCTGTGCCATCAAGTTCGGTGGTCAATGCCGACAAAGCGAAATAGCCGTTGCCATAACCATTCCATCCCCAGTTGATATGGAACAGCCCCGACGCGGCATCGTAGCCGTCGCACACAAACGAGTGGCCATTATCGGCAGCGGTCGAGCCTCCATACATCACTGGCCGACCAGCCTTGAGCTCGGCGTAAAGCAGTTGCTCCCACGCGGTGCGCGTGAACCCCTTGCGTTGCACATAGTGGCACGAGGGCGCATAGCCAAAGTAATTCTGCAAAGCTGATGCCATCTTGTAGAAATAGGCCGAAGATGTTCCGTCCTGGAAATCCATCTCAATGGCTTGCCCACAGTAGAGCATCAGTTTGGCCACGGCGTTGGCGGGTGCGCCCGTGGACCAATAGGTATAGTAGTCCTCCATACTTTCCCACTCAAATTTGGTCGCGGGCAGGGCAGGGCGATTGATAGCCTGCGTTTCGGTGGTGTACTCGGGGATGGCTGTTGACGATACTGGCCAGCGGTGGTAATACATCACTTGTGCCATCGAGGTGGCCAAGCAACCCGTGGTTGCGCGGTTGCCATCGTTGGTGTTGGGCAACAGCAGGTTGTAGGGATGATTCTGGCCCCAATTGGTGGTAAGCATCGGAGCCACGCTGGTGCCTAACGCCCGGCGCGGGGCTTGCGATGCCGTTTCGTCGTTGCCGGCTGCCCTCACCTCGGCGGCAAGGTAGTCGAGCCACCACTGCATGGAAGGCGGCAACTCGGCGGGGTCGAAACTGCCGGCGTCGCTGTAGCCCAGGATGGGCATCGTGCGGTCGTCACCACTCACAATCACGAAGCCGCCGGCCTGACCGGCAACACCGTTGTTATAAACGTAATAGGCTGGCGCGGCTGCGGGCGCACAGTGCGCGTGCGACACCGCCACGCGCTGGAGAGTCACGCCACCCTCAACGCCCTGCGACACCATGAAACGGCTCGCCACCTGTCGTGCCTCGCTCTCGCTCAGCGTGCGGCTTTGCGCATCAATCACACTGCCAACAAGGGCAACAACAGCCACCAATCTTATCCACTTGTTTCGGTTCACGTTCATCGGTTTATTGTTTGTTAATAGTTTTCTGCCACAAAGGTAAGTAATCTTCATCAAATTGGCAAATCACCGAAAGATTTAGACGGAGGAAAATAAAGTTGTCTATTGCTTATATGTGAGAAACAAGGTCGGGATAGCAGCACCCCAACCTTGCATGCGATTTGCGTCTATTGATGCGTGGGTCACTCTTTTCGGAGCATAACGTTGATGATAACGTTCATGTCATCCACATCCACCACACCATCGTTGTTGACATCGGCAGTAGCAATCGTTTCCATCTTGCGCAGCATTGTATTGATAACCATGTTCAGGTCGTCCACATCCACCACACCGCTATAGTCGGCGGACCAACATGGGCAACTGACTTGGAAATTGCGATGCAACCAGTAAGACAGCCACAACCATAAAAAGCCATATCACCAATCAAAGTAACAGCTGTCCACTCCGATCCCAGACCCGTAGCCTCATATTCGGCATGAGATAATCCCAAATTCGTGCTTCATTTGTTTTGCATTCCGCTCACTTTGCACTACCGTTGGCTTCGCCGAAGGTAGGCGGCAGTTCGGGAATGCAAAATCAAATTCGTGCCTCATTTGTTTTGCATTCCGCTCACTTTGCACTACCTTTGCAGGCGAAATGGATTTAGAGATCGTTGACGCAAGAACAAAAGAACAGAGAACCAAGCTGGCTAATGCGCGCTATGCCGCATTGCGATAACTATGAACGTGAACTATTTCGCCGCATTGCGCACTTGTAGCTTGTAGCTCGTCACTCATGACTCGTCACTTGCAACGCACTTATGTCTAATTCTACCAAATTGTTAGTATGATTGAAGCACAAGGAATTATCAAGCGATATGGCAGTCTGGAGGTGCTGCGCGGCGTGGACGTGCGCATCGGCCAGGGCGAGGTGGTGTCGATAGTGGGCGCGAGCGGCGCGGGCAAAACCACCCTGCTGCAGATTCTCGGTACCCTCGACCGCGCCGATGCCGGAACGGTGACCTACAACGGCACCGATATCACCCGCCTGCGCGATGCCGAACTGGCACACTTTCGCAACCAGAACATCGGGTTCGTGTTCCAGTTCCATCAGTTGCTGCCCGAGTTCACCGCAGTGGAAAACGTGGCCATACCGGCCTTGATCGGCGGCACACGGCGCGAGCAAGCCTACCAACGCGCCAAGGAGCTGCTCGACTATATGGGACTTGCTGGTCGCTTCGACCATAAGCCCGCCGCACTCAGCGGTGGCGAGCGGCAACGCGTGGCCGTGGCGCGGGCGCTGATCAACAACCCCACCGTGGTGCTCGCCGATGAACCCAGCGGCAGCCTTGACACGGCTGGCAAGCAAGAGCTGCACCGACTGTTCTTCCGCCTGCGCGACGAGCTACAACAGACTTTCGTCATTGTCACCCACGACGAAACACTCGCCAGCCAAGCCGACCGCACACTGCGCATACAGGACGGCAAAATAGGCGATTAACCACAACGCACCGTGTGGTCCCATTTTAGTAAACGAGAAAAAGCAGATGCGTTTTTCAATATAATTAAATAAAAACTCAGTAGAATAGATTAAGCGCAAAATCTTGATGTTAAATAACTTCTGTTCTTATGTCAACCGCAGTCAAAGGCTTATGTTCTTATGTCTATTTCACTGAGTTTTTCACTTCACCATCCCCAGTCATGCAACTCATCTTAGCCAGCAAGATTCAGTTAAGTGTCGCAAAGGCATGGCTCGCCTTGTGCGTCGTCTGGTGCTGCCTGCTGCTCACCGCCTGCGGCAGCGATGACGTGGATGCGGCATATACCGACTGCCGATATGACATTGTGACATATCAGGGTGTCACCTCCGCCGGACAGGAGCGTTACGAACTGGTGGGCCGCGACAATGCGCCATCGGTGATGCTCCTCGCAACGGGTGCTAACGCGCCAAAAGACAGCCCGATAGGTCGCCGACTGCTGTTGCGCTACACCCCCTGCCAACCCCTGACGGGCGACTCCTGCCGCATCGTGACGCATGCCGCCACAGCCATCGTGAGCGACTCGCTGCGCTACACCGAAAAGCCCTTGGCACACTACTTGCAAGATAACTCACCCGTGAAGCTCGGAAGCTTGTGGCGCACCGGCAACTTCGTGAATCTGCACTGCCAGCTGGAATACACCGGCCACAGCCGGCACTTCTACCTGCTGGTCGATAGCACCACCTGGCACAACGACACCGTGCACTGCCATCTTGTGCACAACGTGTTTGGCGACACCACACGGCACTGGCGCGAGTGTTTTGCATCGTTCTTCGTGGGCACCGTATGGCAGCAGCCCTCGTGCCGAGTGATGCGTATCCACATCAACGATGTGGACAGGCCGCAAGTCACCTTCCGCGATTTCGCAAAATGAATTTTTACGAACAATTTTTTAAAAAAAGTATTATGGCTGACAATCAGAAAAACCAACAACAAATCCAAATCGAAGTTCCCGCCGACGAGATGCAGGGACGTTATGCCAACCTGGCCGTAATTACCCACGGACCCAACGACTTTTTCCTCGACATGATTCTCATGGCTCCCAACACCCCCAAGGCACGTGTGCAGAGCCGCGTAATCATGACTCCCGAGAATGCCAAGCAGCTGCTCATCGCCCTCAACGAGAACGTGCGCAAATATGAGCAAGCCTATGGCGAAATCATACCGCGCAAGTCGGCCAATGGTGGACAGAAAATCATGGACTTCCCCCTGCCCAAGGGACAAGCGTAACTCTTATGTCCTTATTTATCTATAACACGCTCACGCGCCGCAAGGAGCTGTTCACGCCGCTCACTGCGGGCCGCGTGGGCATGTATGTGTGCGGACCCACCGTCTATGGCGACCCGCACCTGGGCCATGCCCGGCCGGCCATCACCTTCGATGTGCTGTTCCGCTACTTGCAGCACCTGGGCTACAAGGTGCGCTATGTGCGCAACATCACCGATGTGGGACATCTCGAGCACGATGCCGACGAGGGCGAGGACAAGATTGCCAAAAAGGCACGCCTCGAGCAGCTCGAACCCATGGAAGTGGCGCAGCACTACACTCGCCGCTACCATCAGGCCATGCAGGCCCTGAACGTGCTGCCTCCAAGCATCGAGCCACATGCCACGGCTCACATCATCGAGCAGGAACAGCTCGTCAAGGAAATCATCGATGCCGGATATGCCTATGAGAGCAACGGCAGCGTGTATTTTGATGTGGAGAAATACGACCGCGACCACCACTACGGGCGGCTTAGCGGACGTAACCTCGACGATGTGCGCAATGCCAGCCGCGAGCTCGACGGAGTGGGGGAGAAACGCAACCAGGCCGACTTCGCCCTGTGGAAGAAGGCGCAGCCCGAGCACATCATGCGATGGCCGTCGCCATGGAGCGAAGGCTTCCCGGGATGGCACTGCGAGTGCACGGCCATGGGACGCAAATACCTGGGCAACCACTTCGATATTCACGGCGGCGGCATGGACCTGATGTTTCCGCATCACGAGTGCGAAATCGCACAAGCTGTGGCCAGTCAGGGCGACGACATGGTGTGCTACTGGATGCACAACAACATGATCACCATCAATGGCCAAAAGATGGGCAAGTCGCTCGGCAACTTCATCACATTGGAGCAGTTTTTCACTGGCGACCACGACGCACTCACGCAGGCCTACAGCCCGATGACCATTCGCTTCTTCATCCTGCAAGCCCACTATCGCGGAACGGTCGACTTCTCCAACGAGGCCCTGCAAGCGGCCGAGAAGGCCTACGACCGACTGATGGACGGCTGGCACCGGTTGGAGAGCCTGAAAGCCGCTCCGCAGTCGAGCATCACGCTCGACGACTATGCAGCCCGATGCGCCGAGGCCATGGACGATGACCTGAACACCCCCATGGTGATTGCTACGCTCTTCGATGCCTGCCGCCTGATTAATCAGGCCAACGATGGCACCGTGGCTCTGTCGCAAGCCGATATCGATGCGCTGAAAAAGCTCATCCACACCTATGCTTTCGATGTGCTGGGGCTGCGCGACAATGCTGCCGGCGATAATGCCGCTGGAGTGGACCTCACGCCTTATCAGAAAGCGGTGGACCTGCTCTTGGAGGTGCGGCGCAATGCCAAGGCTGCCAAGGACTGGGCCACCAGCGACTTGATTCGCGACCGGCTCGCCGAGGCGGGGTTTGATGTCAAGGACACCAAGGACGGTGTGGAGTGGAAGGTGCGCTGACGCGCGCTCTCAGTCGTTGTCGGCACTGGCATTGCTCACGGGCGCGTTATGGCCCGATGAGCGTGCCGCCTGGCGCGAGGCGCGGTTTTTGGCCGCCTCGGCATCGGCAAGATGTTTGGCTTGCTCGGCTTGTGCCTTCCGTGCGGCATAACGTTCGGCGCGTTCGCGACGTTGCTGCTCTCGTTCAGCTCGCTCGCGGTCGCGCTGCGCTTGTTTTTGCTGCTCCAGTTGCTTGCGTTCGGCCATGCGCTGCTGTCGTTCTTGCTCGCGTTGCTGTTTCTGGGCTTCCTCCTTCTCGTGCTTGCGTTGCTTGGCCTGCTCTTGCTCCAGATGCCGGCGTTCCTGCTCGGCAGCCTTTTGCGCCGCACGCTCGGCTTTCTGCCGTGCACGCTTGTCGGCCTCGGGCTTGGGCGCGGCGGCAAGTGCTCCCGGCGACGACACGCTCGACAATTCGTTCAGGTGGTAGCGCTCGATGATGCTGATGAGCTTCTGCGGGTAGGCACGGTCCTCGGCATAGCCGCAACGGCGCAAGCCCTCGGCCCACGCACGGTAGTCGCCAATGTCGAGGCGATAAAGGGAGTCGTAGCGCGAGCCGCGCAAAAACTTAGCATGGTCCAGAAACGAATCCTCGCTCGTGCCATACACGCGGTAGCACGACCGACGCGACGAGTCGCCATAGCAGGCCACCTGACCGCGCCAGTTAAAGCTCTTGATGCCGAAGTGGTTGTTATACTTCGACGCCAACTCACTTTGGCCGGCGTCGCTCTCGAGCAAGCCCTGCGCCAGGGTGATGCATGCCGGGATGTGGAACGTCATCTCGTGCTCCAATGCCAGCAGGCGATAACGCTCGATATAGGCCTGAACATCGGCTTCGGTACGCCGCGACCAGCAAGAAAAACTAAAAAATGACGCAAAAATCAAGCAAATCGCAATTTTCTGCTTGCCATGTGAAATATTATCAATAAATTTGCAAGACTTTATCATCATCAAAATTTTTAAAAGTCATGACCGAAAAAAATTTGACCACAAAGATACAAGTTCTTGCTCACATAGAGCTCAACGAAACCGAAAAAAATCTCGTTGCCCTGGCAAAAGAGGCCACACAGGGCAGTTATGCACCTTATAGCCACTTCCATGTGGGGGCGGCCATCCTGCTCGAGAATGGCGTGATGATCAAAGGGGCCAACCAGGAGAATGCGGCTTTCTCGGGCATCTGTGGCGAGCGCAGTGCTTTCTACAATGCCGGAGCCAACTATCCCGGCGTGGATGTCACCATGGTGGCCATCGCGGCACGAAGCCAAGATGGCTTCGTCGATGAGCCGTGCTCGCCTTGCGGACTTTGCCGACAGGCGATGCTCGAATTCGAGATAAACGCCAAGCAGCCCATCACCGTGCTGCTCGTGGGCGAGAAGTGCATTTACCGCCTTCCCAGCGTGGCTTCGCTCTTGCCGCTCTGCTTCACCGAGTTCTAACGCGCTCGCGCAACACCGCACAACACCACGATGAACCTGCGAAACATCTACGACTCGCGGAGGATTTGGAAAACGGCGTTGGTCACCGTCTCCATCGCACTGGTGGCGGCTTTTCTCTACATCTCCAACCGGCTGGCAAGCGAACTTGCCGGCCAGGAGCGTGAGCGAATGCAAATCTGGGCCAATGCCACCAAGGAACTCGCCTCGGCGGGACCCGATGCCGATATCGATTTCCTGCTCTCCATCATCGAGAGCAACCACACCATTCCGCTCATGCTTGTTGATGAGCAGGACAACATCCAGCTACACCGCAACTTCAGGCTGCCAGAACCTGTCGACAGCAATGCCCTTTTCGACATCTCGCCCAACAACAGAGCGTTTTTGCAAAAGAAATTGGCGCACTTGCGCAACTCCAACCACAAAATCGAAATCACCATCGATGCAGCCACCAAGCAGTGGCTCTACTACGACGACTCCAACACATTGCGGCAACTGGCCTGGTTCCCCTATATCCAGCTGGCGGTGATGCTCATCGTGCTCGGAATAGCCTATTTCGCCCTCATCAGCGTCAAGCGTGCCGAGCAGAACAAGGTGTGGGTGGGTCTGTCGAAGGAAACCGCCCACCAGCTGGGCACACCCATCTCGTCGCTCATGGCCTGGACGCAGCTTCTGGAATCGATGGGCGTCGACAAGGATGTGGTTACCGACATGGACAAGGATGTTCACCGCTTGAGCGTGATTGCCGACCGATTCTCCAAAATAGGCTCCATGCCCGAGAAAGAACTCACATTCATCAACGAGGCCGTGCACGAGAGCCTGAGCTACATGAGCAGCCGCATACCCAAGCGTGTCACCCTGGCCATTCACACCAGCGACGACAATAACTGCGGCATTATGCTGTGCCAGTCGCTTTTCGAATGGGTGATGGAAAACCTCACCAAGAATGCAGTAGATGCCATGAGCGGCGAGGGGCGGCTCGACATCACCGTCACCAGCACCACGCAGCAGGCTTTGATACTTGTGCGCGACACGGGAAAAGGCATTCCTCGCAAAAATTTCAAGGACGTGTTCAACCCTGGCTTCACCACCAAGAAGCGAGGCTGGGGCTTGGGCCTCACGCTCGTCAAGCGCATCATCGAGGAGTATCATGGCGGCCGCATCTACGTCAAGGACAGCGAACTGGGCGTGGGCACCACCTTTGCAATCGAGCTGCCGGTGGTCAGAGCTTAGGGCTTTCTGCTCTCCAACTTATATAAAATACAACTGCAATGGAACTCATCATGCTCGGCACCGGCAACGCCATGTGCACCCGCTGCTACAACACCTGTTTCTTTCTGCGCACTCCTGCCGGTGGGCTGCTCGTCGATGGCGGTGGCGGCAACGGCATCTTTCGCCAGCTGCGCCGGGCACACATTGCCGTGGAACAGCTGCGACACATTTTCGTCACCCACTGCCACGTCGACCACATCCTGGGCATCGTGTGGCTCATACGCAAAATCTCGCCGCTCATCCACAAGGGGCGATTCACACCACCGCTCACCATCTATTGCCACGACGAGGCCGCTCATGCCTTGCGTATGATGTGCCGCATGATGATGCCCGAAAAAATTCACAGCGCCCTCGACCAAACGGTCTTGCTACGCGAACTGGCCGATGGCGAGAGCGTGGTGTTCGACGACATGACGCTCACGGCGTTTGACATCCACAGCACCAAAATCAAGCAGTTCGGTTTCAGGGCCACGCTCCCCGATGGGCAGCAACTGGTGTGCTTGGGCGATGAACCGTGCAACCCTCTCTGCGAGCCGTGGGTGCGCAATTGCGACTGGCTGCTGTGCGAGGCGTTCTGCCTGCACCGCGACCAGCGACAATTCAACCCCTATGAGAAGCACCACAGCACCGCCCTGGATGCCGGACGCGTGGCACAGCAGCTTCAGGCGCGCAACTTGGTGCTCTACCACACCGAAGACACTCATCTGGCCACACGTCGACCCGACTACACCGCCGAGGCTGCACAGCATTTCACCGGCCACATTCATGTGCCCGACGACCTCGAAACCATCTCTCTCTAAACCGCAAACTGACCTGTAGTTACCCTGGTTTATGCATCGGCGAAGCGTTTGCCGTCGTGCAGGGTGACTTGCAGCTTGGTGTACTCGCAGTGGAAATCGTTTCTCAATCGTTCGAGATAGCGGCGGCTCTCCCACTTGCACATCGGCAGGTCGTGGAGCAGGTAGTTGCCGCAGGCATCGGGCCGCGTGGCAGGCACTTCGTCCTGCGTCAGAATCCACTCCAGGCAGGCAATGGTCAGGCGGCGCATGTCCTCTACCGAGTAGCCGCCTAACATGATGATGTACATGCCCGTGAGGCAGCCCATCGGCCCCACATACACCACATCGTCCTTGGCCTCGCTGTTTCGGAACCAGGTGGCCATCAGGTGCTCCAGACTGTGCATGGCGGCCGGAGCCACGGCGGGCTCTTGGTTGGGCTCGGTGATGCGCAAGTCGAAGGTTCTGAAGCCTTTATCCTCTCTCGACACATAGATGCCTGGCTTCAAATGCGTGTGGTCGATCGTAAAGCTCTGTATTACTTCCATACCAGTCGTTGATATTATTCAGCTCAAGTTTCGGAAATAGCAGCGACAGCTCCCCCTCTAAGTTAGAGGGGGTTAGGGGGAGTATGTCCCAACAAGGACAATGCAATCTTGAGTGAAACTTTGACGAAATCGTCATACTCCC
>JAFYCU010000286.1 GCA_017545095.1 Muribaculaceae bacterium
ACCTTGGTGTTGTTCTTGAAGGCCTCAGTGCCAATCACGTCCACGCGATACGTCTTGCTGTTGTAGGTCACGCGGCCCGGGATGGTGATGGTGGTGGGGCTGGCGCTGGCACCCGCTGTGCTCAGCCCCAGGACACGCGCCGTGCCATCGCTGTCGATGGTGTAGCGGAGCAGTGCCACATCAAACGTTTGGCCGCTGGCGCACAAAGTGCCCAACACGACCAACAGAGTGAGTAGTAACTTCTTCATAGTCATAATGTTTTATGGGTTAATAGTTTGGTTTATTGTCGTTGCAATGCGGCACGTTATCGTGCCGTCATGATGCTTTCTTTTCATTTTAATTTGTAAATGTAGAACAAAAAAATGACATTCCTTGCATTTTGGCGTTAAAATTTTGAAATTTAACATTTCACGTTACCATACAACAGCCAATGCACAGGGTGAAAACAAACGTAAAAATCACTCTGGCAGGAAGGTGGCGAAGCTGATGCCCAGGCCCAGGTCGTAGCCATCCACCACCTCGAGATTGAACGCCCGGTCGGTGCCCTCGAACGCGGTCACCCGGGCGGCAGTCTGCCGGCCGTGCGCATCCTGCAGCCACAGCCCCATGGCCTCGGAGCGGTCGTCGAGGTGGAAAGCGCGGTAACGGCCCAGCTCGCCGTTGATGGCCACTTGCCCGTCGAGGTAGAAACGCAGCGTGGCACGGTGTCCGCCGCCCAGGTCGCACACATAGTCGCGTCCCAGGTCGGCACGCCAGATGATCACATCCATCGTTGTGCACACCACGTCTGGGTCGGGATAGCGCAGCTCACCGGTGGTCGGCACCAGGGTGGGAATCCATGTCAGGCTGTGGCCCTCGTTGTCGGTGGCATGGATGCGCATCTGCCCTGGGTCGGCAGCGGTCATCCGTACCACGATGGGTCGTGCCTGCTCGGTGCGCAGTAGCACGGCGCCGTCGTCCTCGCTGCGTGTGCCCAGAAACATGTCGAAGTCATATTCATTGATGGCCAGCGACATCTCGGTGAATAGCGGTTCGATCAGCCATAGTGAGCCGCCGCCCGTGTCCACTGCCACCTGGCTCACCTCGGCCAGGGCAGGGTAGAGGTCGGTCAGCAGCGGGTAGAACGTGCTGGCGCGCAGCTCGTCGATGGAGGCGAAAGGGCCGAGCCAGGCCACGCTTAGCAGCGGGCATTCACCGGTTTCGTCGTTGCACACTGGGTCGAGCGGGCCGGGCAGCATCATGCGCGGCAGTTTCACGGTCACGTCGCCAGCCTGCGCCAGCAGCGAGGCGGCAACAACCAAGAGGGTGATGAGTCGTTTCATTGTAGTTCAAGAGTTATGAGTGATGAGTCAAGAGTTATGAGTGATGAGTCAACAAGCGGTGCAATGCGGCTCTTGATTCTTGCATCTTGGTTCTCGGTTCTTGAGGTGTTTAGGCCGCAAAATTACAATGGTGAGACCGTATTTCCAAAATTTTCGCTAATTTTGCGCATCAAAACCGCAACAGAAATGGATTTTCTCACCGAATACAATCTCATGGGGCTGGCCATTGGGCTGGGCACTTTTTTGGCTATTGGGGTGTTTCATCCCATCGTAATCAAGGCCGAGTATCACTTTGGCACGCGTTGCTGGTGGGTGTTCTTGCTTGCCGGGCTGGGCTTCATGGTGTGCAGCGTGCTGGTGGATGATGTGTTGGCCTCGTCGCTGCTGGGGGTGACGGCTTTCTCGTGCTTCTGGAGCATTCTGGAATTGTTTCAGCAGCAGGAACGCGTGCACAAAGGCTGGTTCCCGCGCAATCCCCGCCGACGTTACCCCTGGGATGAGCATGCCGAGAACAAATAAATTTGCATATGCGCTCAACTTGCAGTAATTTTGCGGCATGATTACTAGCTTGCTCACTTCGATGCCGATGATGGTGTGCGCCGTGTGCACACTGTTTGTTGTGCTCAAATGCCTCGAGGAACGCATTGTGCCGCTGCGGTGGTTGGTGGCGTTATGGTGTCGGCCACCGTGCTCTATGGTTGCCACTTTCTGTTTTTCAACCATGTGGTGCGGGGTGGGTGGATGATTGATGTGGTCTATAGTTTGTGCAACCTGTTGGTGTATCCGCTGTTTTTCGTGTATTTGTGCCGTCAGGCGTTGGGTGCATCGCCGCATCGCTGGATGCTGCGCCCGTTGCTGCTGTTGCTGCCGTCGGTGTTCCTGCCGGCCCTCATGGCCGGGGTGTATGTTGCAATGGGCAATGAACAGAGCAACGATTTTGTGCTTCAATGCCTCTACGGCAATCAATGGACAGGCTTCGAGGGACTGATGCAGGCTCAGGTGTGGCTGCACATGACGGCCAAGGTGCTCTTTGCGTTGCAAATTGTGGGCGTGGTGCTGGTGGGCGGCAAGATGATTCGCGAGCACGACCGCTATGTGCACGATAACTATGCCGACACCGAAGGCCGCACTTTGGGCACGCTGCACACCCTGCTCATCGTGATGATGGTCACCTCGGTGGCCTCGTTCACGGTCAACATCATCGGTCGGCATTACTTCGACGGCGGCGGGCTGTTGCTGCTGGCCGTGCCCAGTGTACTGTTTTCGGCGTTGCTGTTTGTGGTGGCCTATGTGGGCTTCAAGCAGACGGTGCCCATCACTGCCGTGGCCGATGATGTCGAGCCAGCCCTGACCGAGTCTCAACCCGCCGAGTGCTTCCTGGTGCCAGCCGAAGACGAAGGCGAAGTGACGGTACCCATGGACGATGAGGAAAACCAAGGCGAGGCCGGGAGTCAGACCCAGGCACCGATGCGGCAGCACGCGCTCAAGACGGGCGAACTGAAAGAGGTGATTGTGCGGATGCTCCAATCGGAACAGATGTATCTGAAGCACGACCTGCGCATCGCCGACCTGGTGCAGCGACTCCACACCAACCGCAACTATATCCAGCAAGCTCTCAATACCGAGATGGGCTGCACCTTCAGCGAACTGGTGAACCGCATGCGCATCGAGCACGCTGTGGAGCTGATGCGCCGGCACCAGGCGATGCCCGCCAGCGAGGTGGCCGAGAAAAGCGGCTATCAGTCGCTGGCTTCGTTCTATCGCAACTTCAAGCTCATCATGGGCTGTGCACCCAAGGATTTCAAAAAAAT
The DNA here is from genome assembly GCA_017545095.1 of Muribaculaceae bacterium. The sequence goes on from JAFYCU010000286.1 coordinate 3,134, forward strand.
AAGTAATAAGTAGGAAGCTTAGGGTCTCCCCAAGCCCCGGGGCTTACCAAGACGCGAGGACTTACAAAAACGTGAAAACAGTAGAGCCACACCCTGGTGCGGCTGATGACCGAAACACGAACCGAGAACCGAGAACCAAAAACCAAGCCCTAAGAAACAAGAGCACAATCAGTCCGCAGGTCGCAAGGCAGCCTTGCGAAACCGAGCCGCATTGCGCACTTGTAGCTCGTAGCTGAAAAAACAGCTTTATGATTGACGAGAACTACATATCGAGTCTGCAAAATGCCCAGGTGAAACGCGTGGTGCTGTTGCAGCAAAAGTCGGCCGAGCGTCGTCGGCAAGGCACATTCGTTGTGGAAGGGATGCGCGAGGTGCAGCATTGCCTGTCGGCAGGCTTAGAGGTGGAAACGGTGTTCTATTGCCCCGATCTGGCCGCGCCGCCCACCGGGGTGGGTTGCGCCGTGGCGGTGTCGCGCGAGGTGTATGCCAAGATGGCCTATCGTGGTAGCACCGAGGGCGTGGTGGCCACGGTGAAGGGCCGTGCGCTGCGGCTTGGCGACTTGCAGCTGGGCGAGAACCCATTAGTGGTGGTACTCGAAAGCGTGGAGAAACCGGGCAATCTGGGTGCGGTGCTGCGCAGCGCCGATGCGGCCGGCGTGGATGCCGTGATGGTGTGCGACCCGCTCACCGACCTGTATAACCCCAACCTGATTCGCAGTTCCATCGGGGCCATCTTCACTGTGCCCTGTGTGGCATGCACATCGGCCGAGTGCATCGCCTATCTGCGCCAGCATGGCATTTCTATCCTCACCGCACAGTTGCAGGACTCGCACCTCTATTACGACACCGACATGCGTCGTGCAACGGCCATTGTGATGGGCACCGAGAGCACCGGACTCACGCAGCAGTGGCGCGAGGCTGCCGATGCACACATTCGCATTCCCATGCTCGGAGCACTCGACTCACTCAACGTGGCGGCCAGTGCGGCCATCCTCATGTTCGAGGCTGTGCGCCAGCGTGGATGCGGTTCACAATCAGGGCAATAGCTCCATCGCCCGTCACGTTGCACGCGGTGCCGAAGCTGTCCATGGTGATATAGAGCGCAATCATGAGTGCTTGCTGCCCGGCATCGAAGCCCAGAATGCTTTGCAGCACGCCTAGAGCGGCCATGATGGCCCCGCCAGGTACGCCGGGAGCAGCTACCATCATCACGCCAAGCATCATCACGAACCCCACAAAGGTGCCGGTGTGGATGGCTACACCCTGCATGAGCATCAACGCCACCGCGCAGGCGGTGATTTTCATCGCGCTGCCCGACAGGTGGATGGTGGCGCACAGCGGCACCACGAAACCCGCAATACTCTCATCGACACCGTTGCGCTTGGTCTGCTCCAGCGTCACTGGAATGGTGGCTGCACTCGACGATGTGCCCAACGCAGTGAAATAGGCCGGCAGCATCGTGGCCAATGCCTTGAATGGATTGCGATGAGCCACCATGCCGGCAATGCAGTATTGCACCACCAGCAACACAATGTGCATGGCGAAAATCACACCGATGATGCTGATAAACACTTTCACAATGTGCCAGGCCTGCCCTGTGAAGGCCATGTTCATGAATATGCCCATGATATAGAGCGGCAGGATGGGAATCAGAGCTACCTCGATGGCCTTGGCAATGATGTCTTTGAACTCGCTAAAGCCACGCTTGAGCGACGATGAGTCGAAAAACGACATCCCCAGTCCCAGCGTGAACGCGAGCACCAACGCACTCATCACGTCCATCAGCGGCGGGATGTTGATGCTAAAAAACGGTTGCAGCTCCTCGGTCGGCGCAATCTGCTGGGCGGCTCCCGAGGAAATCAGCGATGGAAACACTGCCGTGCTCGTGAAATAGGAGAACAGCCCAGAAAAAACCGTGTCGCCATAGGCAATCAGCGCAGTGATGAGCAGCAGCCGCCCCGCTCCCTTGCCCATGAACGCGATGGCCGGCGTCACCAAGCCCACGATGATGAGCGGAATCAGAAACGACAGGAAGTTGCCAAACACACCGTTGAACGTCACAAAACAGCGCACGCACCACTCCGGCAGCACGTTACCCAATGCAATGCCCACCACGATGGCGATGACCACGCGAGGCAATAAACCAATCTTTCTCCTTTTCATGCCGCGAAATTACGAAATTTATTTCACATGCCACCCGAATGGTGGCATTTAGAGTGAAATTTATGGGTGACTAGCAATGTGATTGAAAAAAAATGTCTAATTTTGCGGCTTTCAATCAAGCACGACCGACCCTGATGATAACGATAGAGAGATATGATGCCGCCTTGCGTGGCGAGTGGAACGAGCTGGTGCGCCGCAGCCGCAACGGCACCCTGCTGCACGAACGCGACTATATGGACTACCACAGCGACCGGTTTGACGACTGTTCGCTGTTGGCCCGCGACGATGCAGGTCGCTTGCTTGCCGCCTTGCCGGCCAACCGCGTGGGCGACACCCTGTGGTCGCACCAGGGACTGAGCTACGGCGGGTGGCTCATGCCCAGCAAGCGTATCGACGCCACCGTGATGCTCAATGTGATGGAGGCCGCCTTGCAGTGGATGCGCGCACAAGGCATCACGCGTCTAATCTACAAGCCTGTGCCGCACATCTATCATCGCTATCCTGCCGAGGAGGACCTGTACGCGCTGTGGCGGTGCGGGGCCACGGTGGTCGAGACCAGCATCTCCACCACCATCGACCTGCTGTCGCCGCTCCCCCTCGACCGTGGCAACAAGAGCGGCCTGCGTGTGGCACAACGAGCCGCTATGGCTGTAGGCGCGAGCGACGACTGGCCGGCCTACTGGCAGCTGCTCGAGGCCGTGCTGGCCGAGCGGCACGATGCCAAGCCGGTGCACACGGTGGATGAGATGCTGCTTCTGCACAGCCGGTTCCCCGACAGCATCGTGCTACACACCGCCACGCTTCACGGCGAACTGATGGCCGGCGTGGTGATGTACTACACGCCCACCGTGGCGCATTGCCAATACATCGCCTCGTCGCAAGCTGGACGCGAGCTGCACGCGCTCACTGCGCTGTTTGAGCACCTGAAGGAGGATGCACGAAGCCGCAGCTGCCGCTACCTGGACTTCGGCATTTCCACCGAGAGCCACGGCCTTGTGCTCAACAACGGACTCCTGCAGCAAAAAGCCCGTCTGGGCGGCCGTGGAACCATCACGCAAGTGCTGGAGGTGAGCTGTGAGCTGCGTGATGAATAGATTATAGGTGGCTTTTTAATGTCCCAATCGCTCTCTATCGCTCCGTACCCAATAAGTTCCCGTTTCAACCACTATGAATAGCAAGAAGAGCAACATATCGCAGATGGCCGTGAAGGCTATGGGCATCTTCGGCGGTGTGCAGATGCTGGGCATCCTGTGCTCGGTGGTGCGCACCAAGCTGGTGGCGCTGTGGATAGGCTCGGTGGGCGTGGGACTATTTGGCTTGTTCAACAATGCGCTGGAGATGCTCAACATCGCCACCAATCTGGGTGTGCGCGGCAGCAGTGTGCGCGACATCTCGCAGGCCATGGAATCGGGTCGCAGCACTCTGGTGGCCCGCATCGTGGCGGTGGTGCGCCGCTGGTCGCTGTGGCTGGGGCTGGGCGGGGCCACGCTCACGCTGGCCTTGTCGCCAGCCCTGAGCCAGTTCACCTTTGGTGACCAGGACCACATCTGGGGCTTCGTGGCCTTGAGTGTGGCGGTGCTGCTCATGGCCCTCACCAATGGCGAGCAAGCCATCTTGCAGGGCACGGGGCTGCTGCGCCGGCTGGCCTCCAGCACCATGTGGGGCACCTTGGCCGGGCTGCTCATCTCGGTGCCGCTGTTCTACTGGCTCCGCGAGCGCAGCGTGTTGCCCTCAATCGTGTCTTATGCCGCCTGCAACGCCTTGGCTGCGTGGGTGCTGCGCAACCGCGACTATGCGCCTGTGTCGCTCACGCGGCGCGAGACGGCAACAATGGGGGCCGGGTTTGTGCGGCTGGGTATTTACATGACCCTGGGCAATTTTGCCAGCCTGCTGGCCAGCTATGTGTTCAACGCTTGGCTCAACCACCACGGCGGCACCAGCGAGGTGGGTTTCTATCAAGCTGGCTACACATTGATAAATAAGTACACCGGCCTGCTGTTCACAGCCTTGGGCATGGAATATTACCCTCGTTTGGCTCGGGTGAGCGAGAGCCGCAGCCGCCTGCGCGTGTTTGTGAGTCAGGAAGTGAACATCGCCATGATGGTGCTGGCACCCTTGGCGGCACTGTTCATCCTGCTGCGTGAGCCGGTGGTGCGGTTGCTCTACACAGGCGAGTTCACCGTGATATTGTCGTATGTGGCCTGGGGCATGGTGGGCGTGGTGCTGCGTGCGTTGTCGTGGTGCATGGCGTTTGTAATACTGGCACGAGGCGACGGACGCACCTATGTGGTGACCGAGTCGCTCAGCGCCGTGGCTTCGGTGGGCATCTACGTGGTGTGCTACCAGCAGTGGGGGCTCATGGGACTGGGCGTCGCATTCCTGCTGTGGTATGCATTCTACACCATGATGGTGGCCGTGGTGTATGTGTGGCGCTATCGCCTCACGCTCAGCGCAGGCTCGTTGCTTTCGACGGGGTGGACGCTGGCTGTGGCCCTGGCCATGCTCGCCGCCATGGAGCACGGGGCCGTGCAGGTGGCTGTGGCTGTGGCGATAACAGCTGTGGCTGTGGCCCTGTGGCAATTCAAAAGAAACTGGCGATGAGAGGTTAAAGAAACTAAAAAATCACCAATTTGGCTTACACATTGTTGCCTGTCACTCAAAAAGAGTGTAATTTTGCAGCGAAAAAAATAAACATTTGCGACATAGGGGAGTCTCAGCACGCTGTTGAGATTCTTCAGTTTTTTAACTTTGAAAAGATTATAGAATTACCATGGCAATTGTGTATATGACCCAGGAAGGTTATGATAAAAAGATGGCCGAACTGGCTCATTTAGAGAATGTGGAGCGCCCCGAGGTGGTGCAGGCGATTTCGGATGCGCGCGACAAGGGCGACCTGTCGGAAAACGCCGAGTATGACGCGGCCAAGGAGCGCCAAGGGATGCTCGAGGCCAAAATCGCCGCACTCCGCACGATGATGGCCAACGCACGCATCATCGATGAGAGCAAAATATCGACCGACGAGGTGCAGCTGCTGAACAAAGTCACCATCAAGAATGTGAAGAATGGTGCACAGATGACCTACACCATCGTCACCGAGACCGAGTCGAACCTGCGCGAGGGCAAAATCGCCATCTCAACGCCCATCGCCAAGGGTCTGCTCGGCCACAAGGTGGGCGACGTGGTGGATGTGAATGTGCCGGCAGGTACCATGAAATTCGAAATCATGGAGATTGGCATCTGACTTGTTTAATCCTTTAACCACCATTGGAGTATGACAATATTCAGCAAAATCGTGGCAGGTGAAATTCCGAGCTACAAAGTGGCCGAGAACGAGAATTACTATGCATTTCTCGACATCAATCCCATGGCCAAAGGCCACACGCTGGTGATTCCCAAGCGCGAGGTGAATTACCTGTTTGAACTCACCGAAGAGGAATATGCCGGTTTGTGGGCATTTGCCCGCCAGGTGGCTTTGGCTCTGGAACAGGCTGTGCCATGTAAGCGCATCGGCGTGGCTGTGCTGGGCATGGAGGTGCCGCATTGCCACATTCATCTGGTGCCGCTCAACAAAGAGGGCGACATGAATTTCCAGCAGAAACACACCTTGCCCGCCGAGGAGATGGCTGTGATTGCGCAGGCCATCACCAGCAAGATGTGACAAACGGGTCAACAAGGCAAAAAAGCCCTTGAAAACATTGGCCGGACCGCTCTTTTTTGCGGTTCGGCCGTTTTTTTGTGCCACTGGTGACTTGCAAATGAGAAAAAAGCCGTAACTTTGTGGGATAAATAGGATAGACAAATCATGATTATGATGCAACATGAAAAATTGAGAACCGTCACCGGCCTTATGTTGGTGTTTCTGTGTCAGGTGGCTCTGTGGGGGCAGCCTGCACAGCGTATGATTGGCATGGGAGAAGAATCCGACTCCGTAACATTCCAATCCATCCTCGACCTGGGGCTTATGGTGCTCGACATGACCACTGTGGATGGGGAGTGGCCCACGTGCGACTATGTGGAATCGCCCGAAGGCGCCATGGGGCGGTCAATTACCAATGTCACCAAGGTGCCGGGACGATTGTTGCTGTGGAACAATGGTGCAGTGGCTTATGACTCGGGCGATTATGTACCCAACCTGCACGGTGCCACCATCCGCATTCGGGGCAACACCAGTGCTTACTATGTCAAGAAACCCTATAAAATCAACCTGCAAGAGAAGGGCGACCTGCTGCTGCGCAACAATCCCAGTGTGCGCGACAAGGAATGGATTCTGATTCGTGACCCGTTCTACAAAACCCTGCAGGGACTGGAGGTGAACCGCTTGCTGGGCATGTCGTGGACTCCAGCTTATCGCTATGTGAATCTGGTGCTTAACAATGATTATCAGGGTGTGTATATGTTGCTGGAGTCGGTCAAGCGCAACAACAACTGCCGTGTCAAGGTCGACAAGCAAGGCTACTTTTTTGAGCGTGACGCTTATTGGTGGAATGGCAAAGTGGGCATCGCTTCCCAGCTCTATACTATGATGCAATACACGTTCAAGTATCCAAAAGAGGAAGACCTTACCGACGATGACATGAACTATATGACACAACTCATCGCCGATTTCGAGAACTCGCTATCGACCGATACCTACGACCAGGTGATTGATGTGGAGTCGTTTGCTGCGTGGTGTCTGGGACATGATATCCTGGCCACCTTCGATGCCGGTGGCACCAACCAGTTTTTTGTCAAGAACGACCGCACATCGTCATCGCTAATCACCATCCCCCTGATGTGGGACTTTGATTCGACCGAGGGCGACAGCGTTAGTTGGTCGCGATGCCACAAAGTGCTGTATCCTGGGTTGTTTATAAGCAAGAACAAGGCTTTTTTGAATGCCTTTGTCAACAAATGGCGGCAGGTGGGACCCACGTTTGAGGACGATGTGACATCCGCGATTCGTGACTTCCAATATGGTAGCGACGGCATGGGGCTGCTCAAGTCGGTGCCGCTCGACAACCAGCGCTGGGGCTCGATACGATTGGCTTGGGCTTATCTGAATCAACGAGTGCAGTGGTTCCACAACCGCTTGCCGTGGCTCAGACAAGCCATTGATGAACTTGTTCCCAAGGGCGATGTTAACGGCGATTTCTATGTCGACATTGTGGACGTGAACATGGTGATGAACATGATTTTGGATATGAAACCCGATGACCCCGTTGCCGATGTCACAGGCGATGGCAAGATTGATGTTGATGACCTGAATGCCATCATTGGCTACATCCTCTCGGGTGGCAACGTCACCACCGACGATGACCTGTATCTCATGCCGTCGAATGTCACCTTTGACGCTGACGGAGGTGGTGTGTCGCTCATGCTGCATGCTTCCGGCAACTGGCAGTTTGACGTGGATGACATTCCAGAGTGGCTCACGGTGACTCCAACATCGGGCGAGGCCGGCAATCGCAACATCTCGGTGCGCGCTACAGCCACCCAGCACGAACGCGAGGCATGGCTGCGCGTGCGTTGTGGCAATGCGATCGATTCAATCAAGGTGACACAGGAGGGACCCATGGCTGTGCAGGCAACTTGTGCTCAGGTGTTGAATGGTACCGAGGGGGTGCTCTATCGCGTCAGCGGTCGCGTGAGCTCAATAGCAAACGTGGAGCGCGGCTATTGGTGCATGGACGACGACACGGGATCCATCAGCATTTTTGGCGTTCTCGACGAGCGGGGCAAGCCTTGCAGCATGGACTACTGGGGAATCATGGTGGGCGACACCATCACGGTGCAGGGTGTGATGAATTACGTCCGTAACGAGGCTGCATTGGTCAATGTGTCGGTGCTCAGCATCGAAAGGACTTCGAATCCCGATAACTCGCCGGCTCGATGAGTGCCGCCGGAGTTTTTTCCTGTCTTATTTCTCAAACATCACTTAACTGTTTGCAAAACACTGCAATGAAATACTTCGCAATTACAATAACACTGGCCGCCGTGGCCTTAGGGGCTTTGGCTCAGAAACAGTTCACGCTTGAAGACCTGAACTTTGGCGGCACCAACTATGCCAATATGATTCCGCAAAGTCGCCGGCTCGTCTGGATGGGCGACCAGCTGGTGCGCCTGAACGCCGACACCTGTTGGGCGGTGACGACCAGCAAGGGTGGCTTCAAAGAACGGGTGCTTTTCACCCGTGCGCAGGTCAACAAATGGGTGGGTGCCGAGGCCGACTCGCTGCGGATAAACCCCTTGAACGGCGTGCGGTTCCCCTATGCCGACAAACCATTGATGCTGGTGAACAACCCCCACGAACGGATGCTGGTGAACGTGAAGACGCATCGCGTGGAGTGGCGGCAGCCCAGGACCGCTGATATGCAGGCCGGCGAGTGGTGCGAGCACAGCCGTGCAATGGCCTATGTGCACGACGACAACCTGTATGTGACCGACGCCGATGGACGCACGAGGCAAGTAACCACCGATGGCTCGCGCGACATCGTCTATGGTCAGAGTGTGCACCGCAACGAGTTCGGCATCGACGGCGGACTGTTCTGGAGTCCCGACGGACAGCGGCTGGCTTTCTACCGCATGGACCAAAGCATGGTCACCGACTATCCCCTCATCACGGTGCCCGAGGTTGATGACTCCACGCAGGTGATAGCCACCCCGGCCCCCGAGAAGTATCCCATGGCCGGACAAACATCGCATATCGTGCAGGTGGGCATTTGCAACGTGGCCACCGGCGACACCGTTTACCTGCGCACCGGCGACCCCACCGACCGCTATTTCACTAATGTGGCGTGGAACCCTTCGGGCAACATCGTCTATGTGATGGAGCTGAACCGCGACCAGAACGACTGTCGCTTGGTGAGCTACGATGTCGCCACGGGGCGGCGCATTGCGGAGCTTTACCGCGAGACGCACGACAAATATGTGGAGCCGCAGACGCCCATCCAGTTCCTGCCCTGGGACGGCACGCGTTTTCTGATGCAGAGCCGCAAGGACGGCTATAACCACCTGTATGTTTTCGATGACCAGGGCCATGAGTTGCAGCAGCTCACGTGCGGCCCGTGGGAGGTGATGCAGGTGATGGGCTTCGATGCCGCTCAGCACCAGGTGCTCATTGCTGCCAATGCCGAGCGGCCCATCCAGCGCAACCTTTACCGCGTGGATGTGGAAAGCGGTGCCATGACACGCATCGACGATGGTGGCCGTGGCTGGCACAACGGCACGCCGAGCGGCAGTGGCAACTGGCTCATCGACAGCTATCAGGAACCCGATGTGCCGCGCAACATCGACATCATCGACACCCGCACGGCGCAGGCAACGCGCTATTTCACCGCTCCCGACCCCTGGCAGGGCTACACGGTGCCAGAGTATCGTTGCGGGTCCATCAAGGCCGACGACGGTGTTACCGACCTCTACTACCGCATGGTGATGCCCGTGGACTTCGACGCGACAAAGAAATACCCCACCGTGGTCTATGTCTATGGCGGCCCTCATGCCCACAACGTGGATGCACGGTGGCACTATGCCAGCCGCAGCTGGGAGACCTATATGGCTCAGCGGGGCTATGTGCTGTTTATCCTCGACAACCGGGGCAGCGAGAACCGTGGTCGCGACTTCGAGCAAGCCACGTTCCGTCAGTTGGGACAGGTGGAGATGCGCGACCAAATGCGCGGTGTGGACTTCCTGAAGTCGCAGGCATGGGTAGATACCACACGCATCGGCGTGCATGGTTGGAGCTTTGGCGGCTTCATGACCATCAGCCTGATGACCAACTATCCCGAGGTGTTCAAGGTGGGTGTGGCCGGAGGGCCGGTGATTGACTGGAAATGGTATGAGGTGATGTATGGCGAACGCTATATGGACACCCCGCAGGACAACCCCGAGGGCTATGCTCGCACCAGCCTCATCCACAAGGCTGCCGACCTCAAGGGTCGTTTACAGCTGATTATCGGCTTGAACGACCCCACGGTGGTGCCGCAACATGCCTATAGTTTTCTCAAGGCATGCATAGCAGCTGGCACACAACCCGACTTTTACGTCTATCCCGGACAGGGACACAACATGATGGGGCACCAGAGCGTGCATCTGCATGAACGCATAACACGATATTTTGATGACTATTTGAAATAATAACCAAAAACAAGATACAACGATGAAGAAGTTCTATTCTCTCATGCTGGGGCTGTGTGCCCCGGTGCTGATGCTGGCTCAAGGGTGGCCGGCCGACTATGGCGGTGTGATGCTTCAGGGGTTCTATTGGGACTCCTACACCGACACCCGATGGACTACGCTCGAAAAACAGGCCGATGAACTGGCTGCGACGTTCGACTTGATATGGATTCCGCAGAGTGCCTATTGCGGCGGCAAGTCGATGGGCTACGACGACCTGTACTGGTTCACCAACTACACCAGCTCGTTTGGCACCGAGTCGCAGCTGCGCTCGATGATTAAGACCTTCAAGAGCAAGGGCTTGGGTACCATTGCCGATGTGGTGGTCAACCACCGCAAGACCATCGGCTCGTGGGTCGACTTCCCCAAGGAAACCTACAAGGGCGTGGACTACCAGCTGTTCTCGACCGACATCTGTAGCAACGACGATGGTGGCGAGACGGCCAAGAACAGCGGCGGCAAGCCGTTGAGCAGCAACCGCGACACCGGCGAGGACTGGGGAGGCATGCGCGACCTGGACCACAAGAGCGATAATGTACAGAAAAACGTGCTGGCTTACCTCGATTTCCTGCTCAACGACCTGGGCTATACGGGCTTCCGCTACGATATGGTGAAGGGTTATGCCGCCCGCTACACGGGGCAGTATAATGCAGCTGTGAAGCCGCAGTTCTCGGTGGGCGAGTGCTGGGACAGCAGCAGCACCATCTCGAGCTGGATTGCCAACACCGCCACCGGGCAGGGTGCCAACGACCAAATTCAGAGTGCGGCTTTCGACTTCCAGTTCCGCTACACCGTGCGCAACGCGGCCAACGGCGGCGACTGGAGCAAACTGGCTCAGGACAATGGCGGCGACGGCAACTGGCCGCTCGTGAGCAATATGCCGAATAACAAGACGGTCAACTACTTGGTCGACAACAAGTATCGCCGCTATGCGGTCACCTTTGTCGAGAACCACGACACCGAACGCCGCTCGGGAGCCGAGCAGGACCCGCTCAAGGTCGACACGCTGGCTGCCAATGCCTATATGCTTTCCATGCCGGGCACGCCCTGTGTGTTCCTCAAGCACTGGATGGCTTGCAAAAAGGACATCGCCGCCATGATTGCCGTGCGCAAGGCGGTGGGCATCACCAACACCAGCACCTATGCCGTGAGCAGCAGCAACAAGGATTACTATTTGGGCAACACCACTGGCAACAATGGCCGCCTGGTGGTGCTCGTGGGTGACACCAAAGCCGTCACTCCCAACAAGAAGTCGTGGGTGGAGGTACTCAGCGGATATCACTACAAGTATTTCTTGAGCCGCACGATGGAAACCGCCTGGGCCGACATGGCCACTGGCGAATACAAGTCGCCCTTCCCTGTCAGGCTCACCGCCGTGAGCGCCGACGATGCCGCTCAGCTCATCTACACCACCGATGGCTCCACACCGTCGACCACCAATGGCACACGTGTGGCTACTGGAACAGTGATTACCATCGACCGTGCCATGACGCTCAATGTGGGTCTCCTCACCGCAGGCACGGTCAAGGGCATTGTCACCCGCAACTACACCTTCGAGGGCGGCGCTCCGCGTCCGGCTTTTGATGCCTACGACATCAACATCCACGTCAAGGATCCCGGATGGGACAACTTGAACTTCTGGTGCTGGGTCGAAGGAAGCGACAACCTCTGCACCGTGAACAAGAACTGGCCCGGCGACCCAATCGTGGCCAATGGCATTTTGCAACCTGCAGGAAAGGTGAAGATGGTGGATGGCGTGAAGTTCTTCTATAAGACTTATACCGTCAAAGATTATGACTACGACATCATGTTCATCTTCAGCAATGCCGGCTCTCCGCAAACGGTGAACTTGGGCCCGTTCAGCAAGGATGTCTATCTGCAGCTGTCCGAGACGCAGCCGGGTAGCGGACATCTGGTGGCTGATGACGTGACCAATATCTACGGACGCAGTCCGGTGGAGGATGTCCGTGCCGACAGCCCCGTGGTGGACGTGCGCTATGTGAATGTGGCCGGACACGTGAGCACGACTCCGTTCAGCGGCATGAACATCGTGCTGCGTCGCCATGCCAACGGCACACAAACCTCAACCAAAGAGATTCATTGAAAAGCAAGCAAGTGAATAAGTAACAAGTAATAAGTAACAAGTAATAAGTAGAGCAGCACCCCGGTGCGGCTGATAGCCGAACCAAGAGCCAAGAACCAAGGACCAAGAGCCAAGAGTACAATCGGTTAGCAGGTCGCATGGCTTGCGGAACCCCGACGCATCGCGCCACTTGTTGCTTGTAGCTCGTAACTAATAAAAAGATGAAACAATTCACACTGATAGTGCTGGCAATGCTGTGCGCCATTGCTGCCAGGGCCAATGTGGTGGGCGGCGACATCTCGTTGCTTACGCAATACGAGGCCAAAGGAGCGAAATACTATGATGTGAGTGGCAAGAGCATTGCCAGCCTGTTGCCCTGGTTCAAAGACCAGGGGTGGAATGCCATGCGAGTGCGTCTGTTTGTGGACCCGTCGCAGGCCTCCGCCACCGAGCAGGGCGAGGGGGTGTGCCAGGACCTGGACTACGTCAAGGCCCTCGGAGCACGCATCAAGGCCGCTGGTTTTAAGTTGCTGCTCGATTTCCATTACAGCGACTCGTGGGCCGACCCGGTGAAGCAATTCACACCCGCCTCGTGGGCAACGCTCAGCGACGAGGAACTGAACGACAAGCTCTACAGCTACACCCGCGAGTGCCTCGAGGCCATGGTGGCGGCCGGTGCCGCACCCGACTATATCCAGACGGGCAACGAAATCAGCTATGGCATGCTGTGGGGGCCCGTGGGCACCCCCACCAATCAGCTCAAGAAGTTCAGCGTGGGCAATCAGGAGAGCACCACGCGCTTTCTGGGGCAATTGGCCAGTGCGGCGCGTGCCTGCCGCGAGGTGTGCCCGCAAGCTAAAATCGTCATTCACACCGAGTTGGTGCGCAACATCACGCTGATGAACAACTACTATCGAGCCATCTCCGCCGCCGACTACGACATCATCGGGCTGAGTTATTACCCCTACTACCACTACAGCCTGACCCAGCTCGAGAGTGCCCTGGTCAACATCGAGCACAATTTTCCTGGCAAGGAGGTGATGATTGTCGAGGCCGGTTTCTATCACGACTGGCAACCTACCAGTGGCATCAACTACGACTATGCCACGCAGGCCGACTCTTATGGCAACACCTATGCCATCACCGCCGAGGGACAACGCGCTTTCACCGCCGCGCTGGTGGCCAAGCTGCTGGCGCACCCCGTGGTCACGGGACTCTTCTGGTGGTGGCCCGAGGCCAACGAGTATGGTGTGAACTGGCAAAACCCTGTCACCAAGTCGGGCTGGTACAACGCCGGCTTGTGGAACAACCAGAACGGTCGCGCCATGGCTGCCGTCTATGAGCTGGCAGCCTTTGCCCCGCCGAAGCCGTTGCTTGGCGACCTCAACGACGACGGCACCGTGGATGTTGACGACATGAACTTGATTATCAATATCATGCTCCACACAGTCGATGCATCGGCAGCCGCCGACCTCAACGGCGATGGCGTTGTGGATGTTGAAGATATGAACACCATCATCAACATCATGCTCGGCAAAGCGTGACGGTGGTGGGCGATGACCGTGTGCATTCCGAAACAGGAACGGCGAAGCTTCCACTCTCGTGAAAAGTTGATGATAGTGAGTACCCCTCATCTATCTCATGATATCGAATTTCTCACGATATCATTCAAACAAATCGTCCATCGTAATCACTTTTTGGAAAAAGCTGGAATAGGCATTGCGTTTCAGTCCGTAGGTTGTGACGAGGGTGGGGTGGATTGATTTCCTGCATTTGGTTTCCTCGATGAACGTGGCGACTTTGTTACGCAAGATGGCTTCATACTTCTTAGTCACCTCAAAGTCGTTTATCGAGAATTTCATCTCACACAGGTTTATCACTCTGTCGGCGCGGTCAATCACGAGGTCAATTTGTACAGCAGGATCCGTCGCCTTGCTGCGCCAGGGTGCCTGATTGGTTCGCACGCCAGTGATGCCCAAGGCGCGCTTTATTGATTCAATGTGGTTCTGGCACACTCCCTCGAAGGAGAACCCTCTCCACGATTGGATGGATGGCAGCAGTTGGGAGTCACTCCAGAACGTGGGGCTAACTCCATTTTTGCCATTAACAAAAGTCATGTAAAACAGCACAAAACTATCCACAAGCTTATAATGGACGTTGCGTTTCGACCCATTATAATGCAGGTATGGCTCAATAAAGCTGCTGGCTTCCAGCCCCTTGAGGATGGCAGTCATTGCCCCGCCGTAGGACAATCCTGTGGCATCGGCGATTTCTTTTCTAGTGAACCCCTCGCGCTTGGTGCTCAGGAATTTCAGCACAGCCGAATAGGATTGAGGGGTGCTGTAAAGCGAGTTCATCAACCGGTCAAACTCCAACCTCAACCGGCCATTTTTTGCAAAAAACAGTGCGTCAATGTTTTGCGCAAGACTTTGCCCCGCGTTTATAAACGATAAATAATAAGGTATGCCACCCATTATCATGTAGCATTGCACTTGGTCGTAGCGGCTCATCACCACATTTTGGCTCTCAAAATATTGCTCGCACTCTTTGAGCGAAAACGGTGCCAATAAAATCTCGGCTGTAATGCGACCATATAGTCCGCCGTAGTTGTTGAGCAGTTTGTCGTTAATCCAAGTCGTTGCGGAGCCGCACACCACAAGCATCAGGTAGTCTTTCGCCGACGCCCAGCTGTTCCAGAAATGCTCAAAAGCGGTGACAAAACCACTGCCCTTGTTGTCCATCCACGGCAACTCGTCGATGAATACCAGCAATCGACCTTTGGTTATCTCATGCTTTTGAGCAACCAACTTTTGCAGGCGGCTGAACGCCTCAAACCAGTCGCTTGGTGCCTGATTCATGTCGGCTCCTTGATTCTGGAGAGAGACGCAGAATGCCCGCAACTGATAATCAATTAATTTGCCGGCTTCAAATTCCGATGGCGATAAAGCGGTGTGCACGAAAGAAATCCGGTCCTCAAACAAGTTCCTGACTAGGAAGGTTTTGCCTATTCGCCTGCGGCCATAGACCACGACAAATTCCGCCTTTTTAGAGTTGTAAAGTCTCTCTAATTCGGAAATCTCATGTTTTCTGCCTATAATCGTTGCCATAATGTTTGTTGTTTATTTGCCACAAAATTAGTATATTAAATTTTCGTGGCAAAATTTCGGGGCATTTTTCTGCCACGAAAGGGCACTTTTTATCGTTCGTGGCAGAATTTTAGGCGATTATTCTGCCACGAAAGAGTGTTTTGGGCTGTTCGTGGCAGAATAAGGGGGCTGGTGTATCGCCGCTCACACCATGGCACTTCTCTTTCTGTTCCGGCATCAATTCGGCATCAAGTTCACGCCCCGAAAGTGGATTCTTTATCCACTTTCGGGGCGGCTATTTTCATCGAAATATACGTATCTTGCTTTTTATCAATAATTTCGATGGTGACTATGTGTTGCGCAAGTCATTCGTCTAGCAGCAAAACGTTGATAATCAAGTTTAGGTCGGCCACATCCACCTTTCCGTCACCATCCAGGTCGAATCTGTCGTCGTGCGCCACGATGTCGAGCATCGCGTTGATGATGACGTTCACATCGTCAATGTCGATGGTGCCGTCGCCGTTCACGTCACCCTGCGCGCCATCGGCCGGCAGGTCGGCCACGATGTTGAATTGGTTCCACTGGTCGGCCTGCCGGTACAGCCGTTTGCTCCCTTTGGGCACATGTAGCACGCAGGAATCCACGGGCACCAGCTTGAACACATCGTCACCCATAGTGATGTTGGCGGGGTTTCCCACCTGGCAGTAGATGTCGCGCAGGCCGGTGCACTCGCTGAATGCCTTGCCGGCAATCCGGGTGATGCCGCGGTGCAGCGCGAGCGACCGCAGCCCGGGGTTGCCTATGAAACAGCTTCGTCCTATTTCGGTCACATCTTCGGGAATCACCAACTCGGTGAGCAGCTCGCTTCCGACGTACAGCTCGCGATGGCTCACCGACTCGATGATCTCGTCATAACGGTCGGAGTACCATCGTTCAACCCATTCTCCCGTTTCTGCATCTTCATCGGGTTCGCACCACGAGATGTACCAGCTGTAATCGTGATACGTATCAGTGGGCGTGATTAAACAAGAGATGTTCTCACCTTCGCCATAATACAAGGCCTCAGGCAAGCTTTGAGTGCTCCACCCGGAAGATGCAAATCGCAATTTGCACCATGCGCCGATGTCGGCAATCTCAAGCCTGCCTATATGCGTTTGGTCAGACACAATCTCAACACTTTCTTGATAACGATAACCATTGGCAACCGTATCGGCAATCTCGCCAAAACAGCCCCCGCCGGCGTAGGTGATTGTGGCGGGCAGCGACAGGCGGTCGAACGTGGCGCCGCTGAATGCGTGACTACCAATCCCGACAACCGTATAGGTTTTCCCCTTGTAGGTGACACTTTCAGGTATCACCATATCGGTCATATTGCTGTAGTTGTTCGCCACGTAATGATGGGCGTCGGAATGGTCGTAGTCGTATGGGGCACCTCCAAAGGTAAAACCTTGGTATTGGCACCAACCGCGGAACGATGTGCAGTCATAACCGAGCGTGCCCGTGTAGGTGACCTCGACGGTACTGGAATAATCAACCCGGTTGTAGGCAATGCCATCAACCATGAAATCGTAGGCCGAAGCAGCGAGGCACGCAATCACGCATGCCAAAGTACTCAATAGTCTAATGTTCATACTTCCTTTATTATATCGTCTTTTCTAACTGAATGATTTTGGCAATTATCACGAAGTTGTCCCCACAATGATTGTTTCAACAGCTCCCCCTTTAAGTTAGAGGGGGCTGGGGGGAGTATGATTTCCAAATCATTGATACCTAATTGCTTTGTCATACCCCTCAGTCACTTCGTGACAGCTCCCCTATTTTAGGGGAGCAGCTAAAAGCTCCCAATTTTAATGGGGGACAACTTCGCGGTAGCTGCCATGATTTTTCGGCTGCAAATTTACAAAATATTTGTAATTATCCACATGTCGTATTCAAATTAAACATTGAAGCACTCAAGCGAAGGTTGTCGAAACCATGTTTGCTGTCATGCGCGGTGCTATAATCTGCCCCACCAATTTCCAATTTCTCGGAATGCGCCCCGAAAGTCAATAAAAAAGTGACTTTCGGGGCGACTAATTACATTGAAAATTTGCGTAAGTTGCAGATATTCAATATGTTGGTTGATTTACCACAAAAGAAGTTGATTAGAAAAGTGTTTTTCTGTGGTCAATCCGCAATCGCCCAGGCTTAGGTGACGATGGACGACCTGTTTGTGTGAGCCAACGAGTTGCCAGTAATCTGTATCCGGTCATCAGTAAACGAGGCTACGAGCTACAAGTGCGCAATGCGGCTCTCGCATCTTGCATCTTGCATCTTGCATCATGCTTGCATCTCGCATCTTTTCAAAAAAAGTGAGCCATAATAGCTTGATATTGAACTTTTATTATTAATTTTGCGGTCTAATAGTCTTAAATGAAGCTGTTATGGAAGATATTTATATGCTGGCCGACGCTGTTATCCTTGCCCGGATTGGCAGTCACCTCAAGCAGGTGAGGCTGCGGCAGAACGTCACGCAGCAAAGCCTTGCCGAGGCTGCCGGGGTGTCGTTGTCGTCGGTGAAGAAAGTGGAGAAAGGCGTGATTCGTTCTTTCGACTCCTTGTTGAGGATTCTGCGCACTTTGGGAAAACTGGATGTTCTTCAGCCACTGGTGGATGATGTTGAGATGAGTCCCAGTGAGTATTATGAGTTGGTGCACTCCGCTGCGGCAAAGCTCCGCAAGCGTGCGGGTGGGAAAATCGAAAAACGTTCTAAAGGTGAATCACAATGGTAGATGTAGCTAAAGTCAGCATGTTCGGTATACCAGTCGGCATTTTCCGTTGGGACGACCGATATCAGGTGGCGAGATTCGAGTATGAACGAAGTTTCATCGGACGTGGTTTGGAGCCTTCTCCGTTGATGATGCCTGCTCGTGAAGGCCGCATCTATTCTTTTGCCAACTTGGGCAAAGAGACATTTCAAGGACTTCCTGGGTTGCTGGCCGACTCATTACCCGACACCTATGGGCGCGCCATGTTCGACAGCTGGCTCGCCATGACTGGGCGCACAAGCGGCAATCCTGTAGAGGCGCTTTGTTTTTTGGGCAAGCGTTGCATGGGAGCTTTGGAATATGAACCCGCCATTGATGTCGCTTTTGATCGCCACACACGGTTTGAGATTGACACACTCGTAAATATTGCCAACGAGGCACTGTCGTCAAAGTTCGCATTCGAAACGAACCTGAAAGCCGACAGGCGAGCCGCAATAGCCGAAATACTGCGGCTGGGGACTTCGGCTGGTGGACAGCGGGCGAAGGCCATTATTGCCTATAATCCAGAAACGGGAGAAGTGCGGTCGGGGCAAATTGAAGCGCCCAACGGTTTTGACTACTATCTGATTAAGCTGGATGGTGTCAACGGGCAAGCAGGATTCAAAGCCACGCAGAACTATGGACGGTTGGAATATTCATTCTATCAATTAGCCAGAGCATGCGGAATTGAGATGTCGGAGTGTTCGCTGATTGAGGAGAACGGTCGCGCGCATTTTATGACCCGCCGTTTTGACCGAAAGAATGAGCAAAAGGTTCACATGCTGACACTGTGTGGAATTGCTCATTTCGACTATCGGTTGCATCGGGCTTATTCCTACGAGCAGGCCTTTGATGTGATGAGGGCACTCAAATTGTCTTACTCCGAGGCCAAACAGATGTTTCGGCGAATGGTTTTCAATGTGGTGGTGCGCAATCAGGACGACCACACCAAAAACATCTCATTCCTGATGGAAAGCGACGGTGTGTGGCACCTCTCACCCGCATACGACATAGGATATGCCTACAATCCCGAAGGGGGATGGACTGCAACTCACCAGATGTCGGTCAATGGCAAGTTCGACCATATCACACGAGAGGATCTACTGGCTTTCGCCTCGGCAAACAATGTCAAAGATGCCGCATTGGTCATAGACGAGATTATCGACCAGGCCTCTCGTTGGCCCGCCATGGCCCGCAATTGCGGCGTTCCACTGGAAATGACCACAGCAATCGCCGCCAATATGGCAATTATCTGATTGCAGAGAGAATCCGCCACACTGATTTCCAGAAGCACGGAACACGCCCCAAAAGTGGGAAAAAGTGACTTTCGAGGCGACTAATTTCATTGAAAATTTGCGTAAGTTGCAGATATTCAATATATTGGTTAATTTACCACAAAAGAAGTTGATTAGAAAAGTGATTTTCTGTGGTAAATCCGCAATCGCTCAGGCTTAGGTGACGATGGACGACCTGTTTGTGTGAGCCGGCAAGTTGCCAGTAATCTGTTTCCAGTCATCAGTAAACAAGGCTACGAGCTACAAGTGTCGCAATGCGGTTCTCGCATCTTGCATCTCGCATCATGCTTGCATCTCGCATCTCAATCACTCCTTGTGCACCATGATGTTGATGACGTGGTTCAGGTCGTCCACGTCCACGATGCCGTTGCCGTCGAGGTCGGCGGCGGGCCAGCGCTCCATCGTGGTCTTGCGCACCATGATGTTGATCACGATGTTCAGGTCATCCACGTCCACCACGCCATCGCCGTTCACGTCGCCGCGGATTGCCACGCCGTCGCTCACCCATGCCAGACAGTCGTCGAGTGGATGCTTGGAGCCGTCCTCTTCCACCGTCACCGAACCCTGCAAGCGCACGGACCGGCGACCGGCAAACGTGGAAGCGGCTTTGAACTTGATGGTGGCGATGGCCCCTCTGCGGCCAGTGAACGTGCGCAAACTCTGCGAGGTGACAAAGATGCGGATGGCACCATCGGTTTGCTTGAATGTGGAAATGGTGTGGTTGCTGGTCATGCGGCTGGTGGGGTCGATGATATATTCCCCGTCCTCGGTCACCACCTCCAGTCCAGCGGGCAGGTAGAGGTCGGTTTGGAAAGCGCAATACACCGTGTCGTTGTCGAGTATCAGGTTCACCGTTTTGGTCTGCCCGGCTTTGATGGTGAAGTCTTCGATATAGAGCCGGTCACGCGCCACCGCGCCGGTCTTCTGCGCATGGCCGACCTGCTCGAAGCCCAGCTTCTCTACCAGCAAACCCTCGACCGCCGCACCGAAGCCTACGCCGACTACCAGACCAAGCTGTCAGAATACCGCCACACCCTAGGCCAGTGACCCGCGCGCCTCGCTACGCGATGCCGTAGCCATCAAAGCCTATCAGCTTTTTCTTCAATATGCTCTCGTTGTCAGGCAAGTCACAGCCCGACAGGTCGCAGGCGATGATTTTGGCAAATGTCTTGGCTATGAGAATGCGCCGGGAGTCCCAAAGGAGTTTGTCCCACTCGATGCGTATCATCACGTTGTTCACCTCGGCCCCCACTCCCATCTTGCGCAGGTAAAGTCGTGGTGAGTTGGAGTTATGAAACATTTGATGGTCGGTTGTCAGGTCAAATCGTTGTTTCATTTCAGCAGCGATGTCGTCGTGAAATTGACGATAGGTTGCCTCGTCGTGCACCATCAGGTCGTCGCCGGCCATGCGTGTGTCGCCTTTGGGTCCGCCTATGGTGAGGTGGATTTGCGTGGGGTAGGTGGGCTCGAGCGCCCCCGATGCCGCCAGCAGCGTCACGCCCCATGCCCCTGGACGGTCGAACAACCTTCGCAGGTCGGCTATGAACTCTGCCAGGCCTTCCACGCTATCGGTGGAGTCGATGGTGAAGTACGACTTGGATGGGGCGCGCTGTCCGAGTTCGCGCGAGATGTAGTTGAATCCTCCTATCAATGCGACGTAGAAGCCGAAGTTACCGGTGCCCACATCGATATATGCCGAGGGATTGATGATGGTGACTGGCGAGCCACGGTCGATGAGGCAGCCGTAGGCGGTGTTGAGCGGGAAATGCTCGATGGCGATGCGGTCGGCAATGTAGTGGTCGGGCGGAATCGACGATGCAAGATTCACGAGCCGGAATCCGGGGCCATAGTCGACGGCATCGTTCAAGTTGATGTCTTTCATGTTGAGCAGGGCTCTCACATCGTCCACCGAACGGAAGGGCGGCACGATTTGGTAGCCCGTGGGCCTGTCGAGCTTCCGCTGGAACGCTCCTCTGAGTTTTGCGGCATCCTGGCGGATGGTGGCTTGCTGTTTGTCTTCTTCGAGCGCCTCGGTGAATCCGGCACCGATGATGCCTGCGGGCACTGCAACAATGGCGATGCCCATGATGCCCACGATGCAGGCCACCACCTTGCCTACAACTGTGACAGGGGGTGTGGCGGCAAACTCGCCCGGGTCGCCGATGTATTGCGCAAAAGCCCAGATGACCGACACGAATCCGTCGTTATAGGTGTCGGGCTGCACCTCATGCTCGGCATAGAACAGAATCAGGCTCAGAATGATGGTGACAATGATTAAGAACTGAGAAGAGATAATCAACTCGTGCCGCTTCGACGTGATGGCACCTGTGAGCAACTTGAATGAGCGTAGGTATCGCGTGATGCGGAACAGGCGCACAATCCTGAACGTGCGCAACGCTTTCAGAGCCAGAACAGGCATGGGGATGATCCATTGCGCGAAAAACGGTACGGTCGACAGCAGGTCGATGATGCCATAAAACGAGAAGCAATACCGCAAACGCGACTTCCAAGCACGGTCAGCCGGAAACAGCTGCGGGGCAGTCCAGATGCGCAGACTCACTTCGATGGTGAAGAAGATGAGCGTACCCACATCAATCGCTTGCAAGATGCAGCGCATTGTGGCACCCCACTCGAAAGTGGAGAGAAACACTTCGGTGGTGCTCAAGAAAATCATGAACATGATCAGGTAATCGACCCTGTTCTTCCATTGCACGGTATGCAGATTGTCATCAAACACACGGGCTAAGCTTTGCTTTAGTTCTGCCGTACTCATAGTTACCTTCGATTCTAGTTGAACTCCCCATTGTTGATGGCTTCCTGCAGTCGTTGTTTGGCCCTGTCTCGCGACGGCCATGCGTTGGTAATGTGGGCAATGTATTTGTCGGTTTCATTTGCCCATTCATGCGTGAACGTGTTGTCCTCCTTATACAACTTGATGATTTCCTGTGCAATCTCTTGATTTTTGTAGAAGATGGCGATTTTGAGGATTTCGTCACAAATGCGGTTGTAGCGCTTGGTGAATGTGGAATAGTTCTCGCACCGGTGTATTTGATTGGCCGTGATGATTTCGCCGTCTTGCACCACATCGCCCACGATGTTCATGTTGGCCAGTGTGTAAAGCATGCGTTTGTTGGCTTCCGGATCGTTCTCGGCCAGCAAATACTGCATTTCGGCCTTGTAGATGTGATCGGCCGCAGCCCAATAACGCTCGGCATATTTGTCGGAGGCGTGATACAAATCTTGGTTGTTGTTGTTAATCAAGTCGGTGTATAATTCGTCAAGGATTATATGAGCCAACTCAAAGTTGTTCTCTTTCACCGCAGCAACATAATCCGGTTTTTTATCTCCATGTGAACATGCTGTGCTGCCAACTACGGCAAGCGCAGCAAGCATTGCCATCAATGCACTCCAACGAGTCAATTCCTTTTTCATCTTTGTTGTGTTTGCTGAATGGGACTTACTTGGGGTGTGATGAATGTGCTTTTGTTTCCAGCGTCGTCCGCACTCATGTGTTCTTATCTGTCTGTCAACGCATCACGTCATC
This sequence comes from Muribaculaceae bacterium, assembly GCA_017545095.1. The sequence goes on from JAFYCU010000286.1 coordinate 26,242, forward strand.
ATTGCTTTGACCTGAAAAACGGTCGATGGCATCGATGATGCGTGCGCCAAGACTCGACCAAAAACCACGATTTTTAAAGTCTTTGTCGCGCAGGTGCAGGCGAATGGCCTGTTCGCTTGCTCGGGCTTGATACATGGCTTTCAGCCGTTCGGCTTCGATGTTGGCCAACTCCAATGCGTGTTTTCGTTGTGCTTCGGCTTCTTCTTTCGAGGTTTTGGCTTGTTTCGATTGCTCAATTGCCGACTCATAATTCGACAACAATTCCTGAGCCTTCCCATACTGCGGTGAGCTGCTGGGGATTAAACTCATGTGGGCATAAACATCTTTCGAGAATGCTCCGTCGGCAGCCGAGATGGCCTGTCTCATCTCATTGAGTTCTTTATCGGCGATCTGCGTCTGAAACTTGTTTAACACATCCTGATGCCGGCCTTGTGCGTAGGCAAAAGCCTGGGGCGCTTTTTGGGGCACCGACTCAATGAGTGCGAGACACAAGGCATAATCTCCTCGACCATAGGCGGCATCGACTTGTGATTTGAACGACTCAAGGTTGTTGTCGAACCATTCGATGA
>JAFYCU010000287.1 GCA_017545095.1 Muribaculaceae bacterium
ATCATGCCCGGCATCGACACCGGAGCACCCGAACGCACCGACACCAACTGCGGATTGGTGGGGTCATCGAATTTGTTGCCCGTCAGGCTCTCGATGTGCGCCACGGCACGTTTCACATCTTCCTTGATTTTGGCAACCACTGCCTCGCGGCCTTCCTCATTGTAGAGGCGGCACACTTCGGTGGTGATGGTGAAACCCGGGGGGACGGGAACACCGATGAGATTCATCTCGGCCAGGTTTGCACCCTTGCCGCCGAGCAGGTCACGCATGTCGGCACGACCCTCTGCTTGGCCGTTACCGAAAGTGTAAATCGTTTTCATGAATATAACTTATAATTGCTAAATAGTTGAATATCAACTTAATTGGCTGCTTTTAGCCATTTCAAGCTACAAAATTACTCAAAATTACTCAAACCATCATCGTGGCAAGGATATATTTGCGTTTTTTAGCAGTTGGGTGATAGGTTGGGTGATAGATTGTGTTGCGGAGTCGTGCTTGTGTTCCAACAGTTCTAAGGCTTCCATAGTTTCCATGGTTTCCAAGTGTTCTGGGCTTTCGCATTCTTTAACATTTTCGAATGCTCATCGGCGTGGCTTGCGGCTCGCAGTACACTGACTTGAGGGTGGCATGACGGATGGCTTGAACACGACTAATAATGGCTACACCTTATTATTAATGGTAGCGATCGAGAAGCTGCCCCCAGTATGCCCCGAAAGGGCTTACTGGGGAGAACTGCTAGATAATTGCCTTATTAATTGCGCCCCCTCAAGTCCCTGTACTGCGAGACGAAATCTCGTTAGAGCGTGGCTTTAACCCCAAGCGGCAAGTAAACTGGAGGGCTAAATGATTGATGCCTTGGCGCATGGTGTGTATCATGTTCATTTAGCGTTTAATACACGCTTGGCGAGCGGTGATAAGGCCGGTGCCGGTGGTGATGAATGGATAAAAAGTTATTCACAAGTGGAATTTTTTCTCTCAAAATCTTGCATGATTCCACCATTTGCAGTAATTTTGCAGGTGCAAAGGGAAACACCCTCTGCTATTTGTAGTTCCAACACATGTTGCCACATTAAAGACGATCGGGATACTCTTCAATTTTTACTTGAAATACCGAGAAAAGCTTCCTCTCCAATGGCGGGCCTCGACCGCAAGGTGTTTCGTAAGGAACCGGAGGATTACAAAGGTCTGGAAGCCCTCAAATCCTGTTTTTTCGGAGTTTCATCACATCCCTTTGATGTGGCATTCTCATCACAGGAGCCAGCATCTGAACCGATGCCGGCTCCTGACATTTACACGGGGGCGACTTGGCCATCTGGCCGATCCTATAACGGCTTGGAAGAAAAAGCCGATTTCTTCTAAAGAAAAATCAATTTCTTTTTTTCGACTGGCTTATAATTCCCGAATTTTATCTATATTTGCAGCTTAATTTAAAATAACACGATTGAACTATGGTCATACAACGCATTCAAACACTCTATCTGCTGCTTGTGGCAGTGCTGATGGGCATTTTCGCATTCCTGCCGGTTATCGGCGCCAACGTGGATGGCAACGCGCTCGCCATCGGTGCATTAGGCACGTGTGGTGTAACGCAGCCGTCGTGGTTGCTGTTCTGCCTCGATGCGCTGGTGGTGGTGCTTGCTCTCATCGCCATCTTCAAGTTCAAGGACCTCAAGGGACAGATGCGCCTGTGTGGCGTGATGTTGCTGTTGCTGGTGGCTCTGCTGGCTTGCATCGCGGTGATTTTTGTGGGTCAGCGCGGCCAGTGCACCGCCGTGTTGCAGTGGCCCATCGCGCTCCCATTGGTGGCGATGGTGTTCACCATGCTGGCCCGCAAGGGCATCAAGCACGATCGCAAGTTGCTCAGCGACAGCGAGCGCATCAGGTGATGCCACATCAGGCAGCATAACAACGCGTCCTGCGATACACCGAAAATGGCTCGCAGGACGCGTTGTTGTGCATGATTGTGAATGCCTTAAAAATCGATGGCCGGCCGAGCACCAGGATGTTGGGGGGCGAACGGCACCTGCAGGATGCGAGCCACGGTGGGAGCCACCTGGCAGGTGTAGTACTGCCCGCTGGTGAGCATGCCACGCGCCGGAATGCCGGCCCCGAAAGCCATCAGCCAGGTCTCGTCGCTGTGGGCAAACCGCTTGCCGTGGCTTCGCCACTCGCGCGGGTTGCCGGCGTTGTCGCCGCGCCCGTGGTCGCAGGTGACGATAAACGTGGTGCGGTCGCGGTAGAACGGGTCGGCCTGAGCTGCCTGCCACAGTTGGCCGATGAAATTGTCCACACGGTGGATGGCATTCAAATAGCCGTCGTAGTCGCCATGATGGCCATACTCGTCAACGTCGCACAAGGCCACATAGAGCACCTGTGGATGGCGCGAACGCATGGCCTCGAGGGCATAGTGGAAGGTGAAGGCATCGTCGCGCTCGCCCTCAAACTGCACGATGGTCTCGTCGAGCAGTGTGTCCAAGAGCCGTTCCACAGGAGTGGGGGAGGGCGAGAGCGAGTGGCACTGCGCCGCGTTCACCTCCAGGCCGCTACGCTTGGCGTTGAGGATGTGGGGGAAGCAGTCCCAGCCGGCAAAGCACAAAATCTGCCCGTGATAGCGGTTGTCGCGGTCGATGACCTCGAGCACCGTCTCGTTGGGATTGTCAACGGGTTGGTTGCTGGTCACGCGCTCATTGTCGGCATAGCCGCACAGGGCCTCGCTGTAGCCAGGATAGGAGAGATTGAAGCTGTTGGTCACGTTCATGCAGCTGCCGGCGTGGCGGTTGCCGGCCATCCAGCCCATGCGGCTCACCGTGTTCCACACAAAGGGCATCAGCGTCTCGCGGCGTTCGCGCTCGGTGGCACGCATATAGCGCGAGCGGTTGGCCTCCACATCGTCCACAAAGTCTTGGTTGCCCACCAGCAGCGAGTCGGCTCCACCATACACCTCCTGCCAGCGCAGGCCATCGATGGTTATCCACACCACGCGGCGCTCATCGCCGCGACACCACGCCGTGCATGTAACCAGCACAGCAGCGAATAGCAAAGCAAATGTTCGTTTCATATCATTTGTTTTTTGAAGATTGATTTCACCTGCAAAGTTACAGCAAAGCGAGCGAAGTACAAAACAAATAAGGCGTGAATTTGAATTTGCTCTACCAAAGCATCAGCAAACACGGCTGCAAAAATGGTGGCTTATTTTTGGCCGATTTCAAGATTGTTACTACCTTTGCATCGTCGCGCAAAGCATGCCAAGCAGTTGGAAAGCACCGACTAACGGCGTGCCCATGTTGGGCATCGATAATCTTTCGTCAAGATTGCCCAACGAAGCTGATAACCGAAAACTGAAAACTGAAAACTGAATACTGAATGCTGAATACTGAATACTGAAAACCGATAACTGAATAACTATGAACTATCAACATGTGTTTGAGACCATGGTGAGCGAAACCGCTCGTTATCTGTCGACCAACGGCCTGAAGACGATGGTGCTGGGGCTGTCGGGTGGTTTGGACTCCACCGTTACGGCGGCCATATGCCATCAAGTGGTGCACCAGCACCCGGAGCTGGAGCTGAAATTCATCGGTGTGAGTCTGCCCTGCACGAGCAACACCGTGGAGGAGAACGACTCGGCATCGCTGGCCATGCAGGCGTTCTGCGACGAGTACTGGACCGAGAACCTGCAGGCGCAGTATCTGCTGCTGCGCGCCACCTGCGAGCAGCACCTGCCTTCCACCCCCATCTCACAAGGCAACATCAAGGCACGCCTGCGCATGATCTACCTCTACAACATCGCCTCGGTGACCGGCGGCCTGGTGATGGACACCGACAACCTCACCGAGCACAACCTGGGCTTCTGGACCATCCACGGCGACGTGGCCGACTACAACCCCATCGGCGGCTTGTGGAAGCATGAGGTGTACGCACTGTGCCATTACCTGTTCACCGAGGTATGGCCCGCCAACGATGACCCGCGCCATCGTGCCCTGAAGGCGGCCTACGACATCATGCCCACCGACGGCAATGGCGTGGCTGCAGGTGGCGACATGGCTCAGATTGCACCAGGGCACACCTATGAGGACGTTGACGATATTCTCAACACTTACTTGCAGCATGGCGATGATGAGCAACACATGAAGCGCCTGATTGACGCTTACAGTGCCGAAACAGTTGCGCGTGTGCTGAATCGTC
>JAFYCU010000288.1 GCA_017545095.1 Muribaculaceae bacterium
ATTGCCGCAATGCCAGTCGAGTCATGTAGAGCCGCATCATGATGCGGCTGAAGGCCGAGTCAAATGTGGTCTGCATAGCCGCGAAGCCAGCCAAGTCATGTATAGCCGCATCATGATGCGGCTGAAGGCCGAGTCAAATGTGGTCAGCATAGCCGCGATGCTAGTCGAATCCTGTAGAGCCGCATTGATGCGGCTGATGGCCGAGTCAAATATGGCGGCATACTCCTCCGCATGGCCACGATGCAAAACATATATCCAAGTCGCTGCTGCAGCGGCTCTATATGTCGATGTCTCTGTAGCTGCGTCGGCCGAAAACCGAATACTGAGAACTGAATCCAGATAACTTTCAATCTCTTCGGCAAAAAATCGACTTCACATGGCCGTTGTTGCGCAATTTTGTTGTAATTTTGCAGTTTGAATTGCTTTAATATCATATGGCTGTGGATACTAAATATATTTTCGTTACCGGCGGTGTGGTTTCGTCGTTGGGCAAGGGCATTATCTCGTCATCGATTGCGCGACTGCTCCTTTCTCGTGGCTTCAGTGTCACCATCCAGAAGTTTGACCCCTACATCAACATCGACCCCGGCACGCTCAACCCCTATGAGCATGGCGAGTGCTATGTGACTGTGGATGGCCATGAGGCCGACCTGGACCTGGGGCATTATGAACGCTTCACCAACATCAAGACAACACGCGCCAACAATGTGACCACTGGTCGCGTGTATCAGAGTGTGATTGACAAGGAACGTCGAGGCGACTTCCTGGGCAAGACGGTGCAGATTATCCCCCACATCACCGACGAAATCAAGCGAAACGTGAAGCTGCTTGGCGCCAATGGCGACTACGACTTCGTGATCACCGAGATTGGCGGCACCGTGGGCGACATCGAGTCGCTGCCATTTCTCGAAGCCGTACGTCAGCTCAGGTGGGAGCTCGGCACCAAGTGCGTGTGCGTCCACCTCACCTATGTGCCTTATATCAAGGCGGCCAAGGAGCTGAAAACCAAACCCACGCAGCACTCAGTGCGGCAGCTTCAGCAGGTGGGTATTCAACCCGATGTGTTGGTGTTGCGCACCGAACACGACATCCCGCTCAACATCCGCCGCAAGGTGGCGCAGTTCTGCAACGTCGGCCCCGACGCCGTGATTCAGAGCATCGATGCACCCACCATCTACGAGGTGCCGCTGATGATGCTCGACCAGCACCTCGACACCATCATCCTCGAGAAAACCGACACCCCTTGCAACAACGAGCCTGACCTGACCAAGTGGAATCAGTTCCTGAACAAAATCAATGCCGCCAGCGAGGTGGTGCGCATAGGCCTCGTGGGCAAGTATGTGGAGTTGCAAGACGCCTACAAGTCGATTGATGAGTCGCTCTTCCAGGCGGCCACCTACAACGACCACAAGGTGAAAATCACCTACATCAACAGCGAACGCCTAAACGATGCCAACGTGGAGCAGATGCTTGCCGGCAACGACGGCATTGTGGTGGCCCCCGGCTTTGGCCAGCGTGGCACCGAGGGTAAGTTCATCGCTCTGCGCTGGTGTCGTGAGCACGATGTGCCCACATTCGGCATCTGCCTGGGTATGCAGTCGATGGTCATCGAGTTTGCGCGCAATGTGCTCGGCATGCCCGATGCCAACAGTGTGGAGCTCGACTCCACCACACCGCACAATGTGATTGACCTGATGGAGGAACAGAAAAGCGTCACCAACATGGGTGGCACCATGCGTCTGGGGGCTTACAGCTGCCATTTGACCGATGGCACGAAAGTTGCAAAGGCTTATGGCACACTCGACATTGAGGAGCGGCATCGACATCGCTTTGAGTTCAACAGCGACTACCGCGAGATGTTTGAGCAAGCCGGCATGAAATGCGTGGGTGAGAATCCGCAGACCCACCTCGTCGAGGTGATTGAGCTGTCCGACAAGCGGTGGTACATCGGCACGCAGTATCACCCGGAATACAGCAGCACCGTGCTCAACCCGCACCCGCTGTTCATGGATTTCATACGTGCAGCCATCGACTATAAGAAACAGAACAACAATAACTAAACCTATCAGATAGATTTACGGCGACCACTCCGTCGCAACTACCATCAAGAAACAGAATGGACAAGAACACAATCATTGGAATGCTGCTCATGTGTGCCGTGATTTTCGGCTACACCTATTTCTTCGGACCCAGCGAGGCCGAACTTGCCGAGCAGCAGCGTCAACGCGACTCCATTGCAGCTGCGCAGCAGCAAGCCCCGAAGTCTCAGGCCGCCGGTGTGGAAATGCTCTCGGCCGACGAGGTTGCCCAAATCAAGGGTGTGTTGGCGGGTATGGCCGCCGACAGCACACGGCAGCAAAGCGGTATCGACCGCGATGGCGTGCGCCTTACACTGGCCGGCAGCGACATCAGCGGCACCATTGCCGTGGGCGACACCACGCTTGATTTCAACGAGCTGCTGTCGTCGACCAGCGCTGTGCCCGCTTTGCACAACCAGGCGGTGGCAGCCGTGCGGCGCAGTGTGGAGAGTTACCTGAAGAACGGTTCGTTTGCACACTTCCTGGCTGGAAACGAGCAAATCGTGAAACTCCACAACGACTCGTTGCAGGTGGAGGTGTCGACCAAGGGCGGAGCCATCACACGTGCGCAGCTCAAGGCCTACAAGGCATTCAACGCACCCATGGTCGAGGTGTTTACACCAGGCGAGAACGAATATAGCTTCACGCTCAGCAACAACACCCAGCGGTTCGAGACCAAGGACTTCTATTTCACTCCCGAGCAGGTCACCGACACCAGTGTGGTGATGAGTCTGGACCTGGGCGGCGGTGCCAAGTGGGCGCTGCGCTACACGCTACAGCCCGGCTCCTACATGGTGCGTATGGAGATGGAACAAACGGGCATGCAGCAGGTGATTCCCATCAACATCAACAGTGTGGACCTCAACTGGCACCAGAAGATGTCGCGCCACGAAGAGGGCAAGATGTTTGAGGAACGCAACTCGGCCATCTACTACAAGTATTATGGCACGAGCGGCGATGTGGAAAACACCAAGGAGAGCGGCAGCGACGACAAGGACATCCGCGACAAACTCAAGTGGATTTCGACCAAAAACCAGTTCTTCAGCGCTGTACTTATTGCCGACAGCCTGTTCAACGGAGCGCAGTTGCAGAGCCGTGAGTTTGAGAAAGGCACCGACGACTACCAGACCTATCTCAAAGACATGACCATCCGCACTTCGGTGCCCTATGCCAGCGACAAGCCCCATCCGGCATCGTTCTACTTCTATCTGGGGCCGAACCGCTATCCCACGCTGTCGGCCATGGACAAGTATTCGCCCAACGAGGACCTCAAGCTCACGCAGCTCATCCCGCTGGGATGGAAGCTCTTCCGGTGGATCAACACCGGCATCATCATCCCCGTGTTCACCTGGCTGGGCAAGTTTATCAGCAATTATGGTATCATCATCCTGATTCTCACCATTCTGCTGAAAATCGTGCTCTCGCCGCTCACCTTCAAGAGCTATATGTCGCAGGCCAAGATGCGCATTCTGGCTCCCGACATTGCCGCCATCAATGAGCAGTATCCTAACCAAGAGGATGCCATGAAGCGTCAGCAAAAGACCATGGAGCTTTACAGTCTGGCAGGGGCCAGCCCCTTTGGCGGCTGTCTGCCCATGATGTTGCAGATGCCCATCCTCATCGCCATGTTCACCTTCTTCCCCTCGTGCATCGAGCTGCGCGGACAGTCGTTCCTCTGGGCCAACGACCTCTCGGCACCCGACAAGATTGTGGAATGGACCGGACAAATCCCGTTCATCACCAACTACTTTGGCAACCACATCAGCCTGTTCTGCTTGCTCATGACGGTGACCAACATTGGCTACACCTACCTCACCATGCAGTCGCAGAGCCAGCAGCAGTCGATGCCGGGCATGAAGTGGATGATGTATCTCATGCCGCTCATGTTCCTGGTGTTCTTCAACAACTACGCCTCGGGCTTGAGCTACTACTACTTTATCTCGTTGCTCATCACCATTGCCCAGACCTATCTGTGCCGTGCCTTTGTGAGCGAGGACAAAGTGCGAGCCACCATTGCCGCCAACCGTGCCAAGCCGAAAAAGAAGAGCGGTTTCATGGCTCGCCTCGAAGAGGCGCAGCGCCAGCAGCAGGCCATGCTGCGTGAGCAGGAAAAGCGCAAAGGCGGCAAAAACCGCCGATGAGGTGAATACGCTAAAAAACATCACTAACATTATGATACAGTATCAATGCCCACGGTGCGGCCGGCAGTTCACCACAGCACAGCCGTCCTACAATTTGCGTTGCCCCTATTGTGGCAACGAGTTCCAGATTGCTTACCAGCAGCCTCCCTCATCACCATACGGATATGGGCCGCAAAGGGCATATGGCGCACCAGGCCAGATGCCCGTGGGCGACATCGGCGTGTTTGATGTGGGTCCTTCGGGAAAAAGCCGGGGCGTGGCCGGGTTGCTCGCCATCTTGCTTGGTCCGTTGGGAGTCCACTACTTTTATCTAGGCAAACCCGTGGGCGGTCTTGTTTGCTTGCTTGTGAGCCTGATAGGTTCAATAATGACCTGTGGCCTCGCTGCGGGCGTTGTGTTGCTCTTTACGCTTGTGCAGGGCATCATGATGATGTCCATGCGCAGCGATGAGTTTGAGCAAAAATACGTTTACTCCACTTCCTCAATGCCGTTGTTCTAATGCCGAGTAGCAAGGGTGGTGTGCAACCGGCAAAGCCCGACTACATCAAGTGGCTTTTGCTCGCGGGTCTGGTGGCTGTTGTCGCCGCATTCGCTTTTTACGCGTATAATCGCTACCATCCTAAGGTGAACGTTGACCGCTATCCGGTGCGAGGCATCGATGTGTCGCGTCACAATGGGCATATCGACTGGCAGCGCGTGGCCGACAGTGGCGTGCGCTTTGTCTATGTCAAGGCCACCGAAGGGGGCACCTACCGCAATCCCTTGCTCAACGAGCAGTATAACGGCGCGCGCCAGGTGGGGCTCAAGGTGGGCTGTTACCACTTCTTTCGCAAGAGCGGTGGAGGAGCGCAGCAGGCGGCGCACTTCCTGCGCACCATCGGTCGGCGGCATCTCGACCTGCCCCTGGTGATTGACGTGGAAGATGCAGACAACGACAAGGGCGTCGACAATGCCACCGTGGTCAAACAGCTGAAAATCATGATCGATTCACTCGAGCAGCATGGCCACAAGGTGATGATTTACACCAATGGCAATGGCTACAAAGCTTTTTATCAAGGTCATTACGAAGCCTACGACCTATGGCTCAGTTCGTTCAAAGCTCCCGAATCCATTGCGCGGCTGGGGCATCGGCTGCAGCAGTACAGCCACTGGGGCACCGTTGATGGGGTGGATGGTGATGTGGATATGAACGTCTTTCTCGGCACCGAGCGTGAATGGAAACGATGGCTTGAACAATTTTAATCTCTTTTCTAACAACCCGATATGGCTATGAAGCGTGCATTCTTCTCCCTGCTGCTGTTGGCGCTCGCCGTGGTCGAGGCCGCAGCTTCGGTCTATACCTGGAGTGGCTACAACCTGTCGTTTGAAGTGCCCGATGGCGGTTTTGTCGCCTATAGCTCCAACACGCGATTCGAAATCCAGTGGGACGACATGGTGATGACCATCCAACTTTATAACAAAGATAAAAGCGATGACAAGTTCCTGCGCAACAATTTGGAACGCAAGGCTCTAGGCTACAATATGTACGACACCAAGCACGGCAAAATCAAGGTCAAGGGGTTTAAAGCCTTGTGCATCGAGGGCACCATGCCCGATGGCAGCCGCGCCGTGATTGCCGACCTCATCAGCAAGAAACAGGACCTGATTGCCGAGGTCACCATTAACTACCTCTACGGCAATCGCGAGGTGGTGGATGACATCATCAAGAGTTTTGCCGAAAACAAGCAGCAGCAACCCAACCGCGAGAAGAAGCGTCAGCGCGTGCAGTCGAAGCAAGATGCCGAGAAGCAGAAAAAACAACAGCAAAAACCCAAGCCCCGTCGCGACGAAGGACCGCTCTACGAAGCCCGGCACTTGACAGCTCAAACTCCATTATACTTGTAATCAATAACAAACAATATACCGATGAAAAAGATTCTGTTCTTTTTGGCAGCGGCAGCCATGCTGCAAGCCAGTGCGCAGTCGGAGTCCGACTATTTGCTCGTGCCGCTCATCTTCGAGCATCAGCAACAGGTCAACAATAGCCTCGCCGTCCCCGACATCCATGGCGACAAAGCCGAACCGTATGCCCTCGACGCTGGCGACCAATGGCTCGCCGAGGCACAACGCGTCACCGAGCATAACCGCGCGGTGCGCTACCAGGCCATGATCGACCATCCGCAGCTCGTGGCTTTCAACGAAAATTCGCTCCCCGAGCCGCCCAAGGAATACGCTCTCATCGCCGACCCAACGCAGGGCGTGCTCACCATCGCACCGCCACAAGTGGTGGAACCTGTGGAAACCACCATCGAGGAAGCTCCCATCAATGTGCACGACTGGCTGCACATCTTCCAAGGCTCGCTCCATTTTACCCAAGCCTTCATCAGCGAAAACTGGTATCAGGGCGGACAGAACAATCTCAACATCTTGGGCGACATCAAGTGGGACTTCAACCTCAACCAGGACAAGCATCCCAACTGGCTGTTCAACAACTCACTGTCGTATAAACTCGGCGTGGCCACAGCACCCGGCGACACCTTGCGCGACTATATGATCAACGAGGACAACTTCCTTTTCACCTCGCAGCTCGGTTACAAGGCCGTCAAGCATTGGTACTATAGTGCCATGTTCCAGTTCAAGACGCAGTTCCTGAACAATTACAAGAGCAACACCCGCGACATGACGGCCGCTTTCCTCTCGCCCGGTGAGCTGAACCTCGGTCTTGGTATGACCTACGACCATAAAACCCCCGACGGCAACCGTACCATCACCGTGGCCATCGCCCCGCTGTCCTACAACATGAAGATTTGCCGCAACATCCACGACCTCGACCCCACCGCCTTTGGCATCGATGCTGGTCATCACACCAAGCACAGCTTTGGTAGCAACATCGAGGCAAAGCTCAATTGGAAACTGCACCCCAATGTGCATTGGCAGTCGCGCTTCTACATCTTCACCGATTATCACTATGTGCAAGGCGACTGGGAGAATACTTTCGATTTCACCATCACCAAGCACCTCAACACGCAGATTTATACCCATCTGCGCTACGACAAGTCACGCCCGCGCCATCACGACTGGAAATATTGGCAGTTCAAGGAAATCCTCTCGTTCGGCATCACCTATCGTTTTGCCACCAACTGAGTCATGAATCGCATCGCGTTCGCAGCCACGCTCTTTTGCCTCGTCTTGCCGCTGGCAGGGTGGGGCGGCGATGTGCCCGACAAGGCCGAGTTTTTTCCGGGGCTTGACGAGGACTCAATGCGTGTGCGGCTCGC
>JAFYCU010000289.1 GCA_017545095.1 Muribaculaceae bacterium
GCCTCTGGAGGAGGCCACACAAGAGCCAATGGCTGTAGCCAAAGTAGCCTCTTCCAGAGGCATTTCTGCCAGTTGACCGCATACCCCCGGAACACCGCGAGCGGTGGCCCGGGGGTTATCCAAATATTGCCCTCCGGGCAAATCATGCCTACCGCTATCAGTGGTATGAATCCAATGTTCCACACTTTTGATACACTTTCGGGTGCCGTGGGGTTCTCTTCACAACAAGGCCGCTGGCCTTGTTGTGGTCTTCGACCACCAACGAGCGCGAATACTTTTGAGCAAACAAAATCTACTTGCGAATCTTGAGCTCACTATTTATGTTAGGCACGACTTTTCGATATTCACCAATTTTTCAATGTCACACATGAATGGTTTCCAATAATTTTTGTACCTTTGCGGCGCATGAACCGTAAGACATCACATATCGTCATCGACCCACGACAGCTTTGCTTTGCCTGGCTGTTGCTGCTAGTGTATGTGCCCATGGTGCTGCTGTCATCGCTCCATGTGCATTCACGGCAAGAGCTGTCGGTGGCTGTGGACTGCGGTCTGTGCCAAACGGCTGTGCACCATTCGGGGCACATCACCATGAGTGTAGAGCAGCACGACGATTGTGTGCTGTGCCGTTTCCTGAGTGCGCAAGTGCTCGTGCCGAGCGCAACAGCTTGCTCGGTCGAACTACCGCTGGCGGCCGACCGGCCCCAGCACCATGCTGCCGCCTGTGTCGTGCGCACGGTGGCTCTTCCCTCGTTGCGGGCACCACCGGCCATTCTGTGATGGTTTACGTTCCCCCAGGCGTGGAGGAACAACTGAAGACACATTTATTCAACATCAAAAATCAAGCACAGAATGAAATCCCAACTTTTCATGCTGCTGTTGGCGTGCTCGGGCACGCTGGCGGCACAAGAAGTGGTTGAGCTTGACTCAACCGATATGTTCTTTCGCCACATAGAACTCAAACAAGTGGTGGTGATCGGTCCCACCGGAGCCGTGAGGATGCAGGACATGTCGATGCCCGCATCGGTCATCGGTCGCGACGACCTGCGTCAAGCGGCCGCAACCAACATCGTGGATGCCGTGAGCAAGTTCCCCGGTGTGGCCCAAATCAGCACCGGTGGTGGCATTTCCAAACCCGTGATTCGTGGCCTGGGCTACAACCGTGTGGTGGTGGTGGCCGATGGCGTGCGGCAGGAGGGGCAGCAGTGGGGCGATGAGCATGGCGTGGAAATCGACGCCAATGCCGTGAGCTCGGTCGAGGTGCTCAAGGGACCGGCGAGTCTGCTCTATGGCTCCGATGCCCTGGCCGGCGTGCTCAAGTTCAACACCGACCCCGTGGTGCCGCTGGGCAAGATGCGGCTGAATGTGAACAGCGAGTACCAAACCAATAACGGCTTGTTCAACTACTCCCTCAACTTCGGTGGCAACCGGCACGGGCTGGCGTGGAACCTGCGCTATGGCGACAAAATGGCTCATGCCTACAAAACCCCAATCGACGGATATGTGCCCAACACGCAGTTTCGCGAGCGCGCACTGTCGGGCATGCTGGGAGTGAACCGCGCCTGGGGACACACACGGCTTACCGCCTCCTACTTCCACCTCACTCCCAGCATTGCCGAGGGTGAGCGCAACCCGTTCACAGGACAGCTCGAGCAGCCCTACGACGATGCCACCACCTATCGTCACGGCTTGCCCTACCAGCAGGTGTATCACTACAAGGCCGTGCTCGATAACGCTTTCCATGTGGGCGGCGGCAAGCTTAACGCGGTTGTGGCCTATCAGCAAAACCGACGGCAGGAATATGAGCAGCCCGACGCCTATGGGCTGTACCTCAAGCTGCACACCGTGAACTACAATGTGCACTATGTCACCCGCCGCCTGGGCGACTGGCGCATCACCAGCGGGGTGAACGGCATGTGGCAGCAATCCACCAACCAGGGCGATGAATACCTGATTCCCGACTACAGCCTGCTGGACTTTGGCGTTTTTGCCACCACCACGGCCACCATGGGCCCGTGGGCACTGAATGGAGGCGTGCGTTTCGACAACCGCCACCTGAGCAGCAACGAGCTGATGGACGATGGTGCGTTGCGTTTTGCGGCCTTCAAGCGCAACTTCACCGGGTTCACCGCCAGCGTGGGTGCCGTGTGGCATGCCTGCGAGCATCTGGACCTGCGAGCCAACGCCGCGCGAGGCTTCCGGGCGCCCAACATCAGCGAGTTGGCCAGTAATGGCGTGCACGAGGGGTCGTTGCGCTACGAAATGGGCAACAGCACCCTCAAGCCCGAGTTCAGCTTGCAGTTCGACCTGGGCTTGGACTACAACAACTCGTGGATGGAGGCGCAGCTCTCGTTGTTCAGCAACCGCATCGACAACTATATCTTCATTCACCGCAGTCCCGAAGTGATTGACAAATATTTCATGACCTATCGTTACGACAGCGGCGATGCACAACTGCTGGGCGGTGAGCTGGCCCTCGACATCCATCCATGGCATTTCCTGCATGTGGGGTCGAGCTTTGCACTGGTGAATGCCGTGCAGCTGCACCAGCCAAGCGACACCAAGTACCTACCGTTCACTCCGGCCCCGCGATGGCAGGCCGATGTGAAGTGGGAGATTCTGCACGACGGGCGATTGTTCAACAACGCCTTTGTGTCGCTGGGTGTGGACTACAACTTCGAGCAGAACCACTACTATCGCGCCGATGGCACCGAGACGGCCACGCCGGCCTATTGTCTGCTCAATGCGTCGATAGGAACCGATGTCATGCTTCGTGGCAAGCGCGTGGCTTGCGTGAGCATCGCCGGAACCAACCTCACCAACAAAGCCTACCAGAGCCACTTGAGCCGACTGAAATATGCCGATGTCAATCCCGTAACCGGCCAGCGAGGGGTGCTCAACATGGGACGCAACATCGTATTCAAAATCGCCATTCCACTCGAGTTTTAACGGCATCGGCAAAACTCCGCCCGCCATAGTTCTATGGTTAGAACATTTGCTGGTACTCCAAATTATTATTACCTTTGCAGGCCAAAAAAAGTACAATATGAAGATGAAACGAGTGATTATCTCGTTGTTGACCCTGCTGCTGGTGTTGCCTGTGGTGGCGCATCCTGCTGGGGTCGACAGCGTGCCGGCACGCAAGAAAGTGGCTCTGGTGCTCAGCGGCGGCGGGGCATTGGGCGCCAGCCATGTGGGTGCACTCAAGGTGATTGAGGAGGCGGGACTGCCCATCGATATGGTGGTGGGCACAAGCATAGGGAGCATTGTCGGAGCCATGTACAGCGTGGGTTACGACAGCGACGACCTCGCGACCATGTTCCGCACCATGGACTGGGCCGAGCTGTTTCTGGACCGTGGCAACCAGCGTCACCTCACGCTCAGCGAGCGCGACGCCCGCAACACCTATATCTACGAGCGGGAGTTCTATCTGCACAGTCTCGACCCCAAGCCCGGTGGCGTGATTCGCGGCAACAACGTGGAAAGCACTTTCGAGCACTTTCTGCAAGGCTACACCGACAGCATCGACTTCTTGCGCGACCTGCCGCGGCAGTTCGCCTGCATCGCCACCGATCTGGTCACCGACAACGAGGTGGTGCTTACCCATGGTGAACTGGTGAAGAGCATCCGTTCGAGCATGTCGATTCCCGGTGTTTTTACCCCCGTGCATCTTGGCAACATGGTGCTTGTGGACGGCGGCACAAAAAACAACTTTGCCGCCGATGTGGCACGCAAGCTGGGGGCCGACATCGTGATTGGCATACGCTTCGACATGGGTGTGGGCTCCGACAAGCACTACCGCACCCTCATGGATGTGATGGAACGCTCGGTGGGCAGCGACATTACCCGCCGCACCGAAGAGAACGAGAAATATTGCGACCTGCTCATCAAGGTGCCAGTGCGTGGCTACTCCAGCGGCAGCTTCACCTCGGGAGCCATCAACACGCTCATCGACCGTGGCGAGAAGGCCGCGCGCGAGAAAATCGACTCGCTCATAATGCTTAAGTCGCAAATCGGGCTGCAACCGCAGGAGCGGTGCGTCATGCACCTGCGCGACATCGAGAGCCTGGGCGAACCCGATGACGAGCGTCAAGGACTTATCGACTCGCATGAGCCTAACTCCTTCATGGCCTCGGTGGGCCTGCGCTACGACTCCGAGGACGTGGCGGCGTTGCTGCTCAACGGACGTTCTTTCATAGGCGAAAAGCACAAAAAGGAACTCGACCTCACCCTCAGGCTGGGATTGCGGTCGATGCTCAGGGTGGGCTTTGACCTGGAACCGAGGCCGTTCAAGCGCATGGGACTGAGCTATGAGTTGTGGCACAACATCCATCAGGAAATCTACACCCGAGGCAAACGTAGCGACAACACCTCCTATCTCTATCAACACGCCAATGTGAAGCTCTTCGCCTTCGATGCCATGAATTTCGACTGTGAGCTGGGCCTTGGCTGGGAGTATTACCACCACTTCAATAGTATGTGGAATGAGAACAGCGTGGTGATTTTCGACCCCAACGAGCACTACTTCAACTATCATGTGTGTCTGCGCTACAGCAACGAGGACAACCGCTATTTCACCCGCCGTGGCGTGAGGGCCGAGGCGCAGTATGCCTACTACACCGACAACCTCGCCCAATGGCAGGGTCACAGCGGTTTCAGCGCCGTGCAGGCCCTGTGCCAGGCCACCATTCCGCTGTCGCGCAACACCCATCTGCGACCTGCCGTGCAAGGGCGGTTGCTATTTGGCGACGATGTGCCACACATGAAGCTCAATGTGGCCGGAGGAATGAGCTACGGCAAGTTTTTCCCCCATCAGCTGCCCATGGTGGGCATGGGACACGTTGAGTTTTTCGACAGCAAGCTCATTGCGGCCTCGCTGCGTTTGCAGCAGCGCATCACAGGTCGGCACTATCTGCTGCTCGATGGCATGGTGGCGGAGCACAACGATGACCTGGACCGCATTTTCGACAACGACCCCATCTGGGGCGCACAGCTGGCCTATTTCTACAACAGCAGCGTGTTTGGCCCTGTGGGGGCCGCGTTGCGTTGGAGCAACCACACACGCAAAGTGAATTTCTTTATCAGCCTGGGTTTTGACTTCTGAGCATGATGTACGAGTGCTTGTTTTCAGAACGCTAATCCGTTAATCACATTTACAGCAATGAAACGACTTACATTCACCCTTTTGATGCTTGTGATGGCCACGACCTGGCACATGGCCGAGGCCAAGACACCCAAAGCGGGTAGGGGAGCCATACCCTTCAACCGACTCGTTGAGATGATTGCCGAGGATGCCCATTGGGTGCAAGACAATCTTGCCCAGATTGGCCTTTCGGAGCTGGTGTCGGAAAGTGAAACCGACGAGGAGTGCGGCGACTTCAGCTATTTTGTGTATGGCAAAAACGTGAACGCACAGCTTGCCGAGGGCTGGAGCGTGGCCTTGTCAGCTCGGGGGCACCATGCCTTTGCCATCGAGGTGACGCTCATGACCGACAACAGCACTGTGCTTTATTTCAAGGAAAAAGCCGACCACGACGCGTTTATGTCGTGCGTACGCCGGTCGAGCCGCTATTGCCGCGATGAGCACACCGAATCAATCGGCCTCTCGCTCATCGAGGGCGATGAGTACCGCGATGGCTGGTACATCGTCACCTTCCACGGCGGTTAAGCCTCGTGTGCTTTCTTGTAGAGCTTATACACCTTGTTGAGCTGCTTGTCCACCTCTTTCTGCGGTTGGTCGAGCTCGCTCAGGTCGAACTCCACGCTGCTGGTAGCGTCACGCTCGGCCTTGGTGTGATAGTGGATGATGAGGGTGAGCATGGGCAGCGCACCGCGATACCTGATGGTGCGTTTGAATCTCACGCGCTCGCAGTCCTCAAAGGGGATTGATGTCTCCAGCCCGGCTTGGTCGTAGGTGACGAAGCCATCGGCTCCCACAGCAAAAGCGGGGATGCCGCGACAGGCTTTGCCCACTTTCCGAAACAAATCGATTGTCGATAATATGGTGCCAAGCGTGATCAAGCCATACACACCCATGATCACATAGCCTTTCCAATCCGAGAACAAAAACGACAGCTCCCAGTGCACGTAGCTGTAAACGCCAAAGCTCACAAGCAGCACCGACAGCAACGTGTAGGCCACAGCCTTGGCAATCACCTTGCCCTTGTGGTAATAGTAGCGATGCAATATTTCCATACTCAACTGTATTTGCACCGCAAATTTAGGAAAAACCTTGCGTTTACCAATCATTAGCAGTGACTTTTTTTAACAGAATTCAAGTTTCGCAGGTGGCATAGCTTTGACAATGAGCGAATTGTTCGTTTGTTGACCCTCAACGAGGCCCGTCACAGAGTGTGACCGCCATCCCCACGGCACCCGAAGGTGTATCAAAAGTGTGGAACATCGGATTCATACCACTGATAACGGTAGGCATGATTTGCCCGGAGGGCAATATTTGGATAATCCCGGAACACTGTGCAGCGGTGGCCCGGGGGAATGCCATCAACTGGCAGAAATGCCTCTGTAGGAGGCTACATTGGCTACAGCCATTGGCTCTTGTGTGGCCTCCTCCAGAGGCGTTGCGGTTGCTGTCCCCAACCCCTGGGCCACCGCGCGGTGACCCAGAGCTACCCAGATTTTGCCCTGCCGGGCAAGCTCTGTCATTGTTCCACAGTTTTGATACACCTTCAGGTTTCAGATAATTCAAGGCCGCTGGCCTTGTTGTGGTCTTCGACCACCAACGAGCGCGACTGCTCTTGTGCAAACAAAATCTACATGCGAAACTTGAGTAACAGAAAAACAACTGATAAGGCAGTTATCGACTGTTGTTCCCGATGACGCCCAGCCTTTAACGGGGGGTGAGGAAGGTGTATCAAAATTAATAGAAACAGGTAATCAGTTGTTTTGAATGTTACAAGGCTACCCATATTTCGTGGTTAGCGAATTATTTACTACCTTTGCCGGATAAAATGGATTGTAGCATGGCCAGTAGTCAATAAAGAAACCGCAATTCTAGGCTCTATGCAAATAGCGCATTTTGGGGTCAAAACCATGCCAAACCGCCTCCCGGAACGAGTCCGGGGGGCGGTTTGGCCTTGGCAAGGCTCGGACAGACAAAAAAATTCGCCGAATTAA
>JAFYCU010000290.1 GCA_017545095.1 Muribaculaceae bacterium
GCTCTACAGCCCAGATAAACAGAGGGCGCGACGATGATTCCAGGTGTATAAAAGAGCCTTAATTGGCAACAGCAACAAATTAAGGCTCTTTTTAGGAGTATATTTGAACCTTAAGCCAAAATGCGAAGCATTTTAGCTGCTCCCCTAAGATAGGGGAGCTGTCACGAAGTGACTGAGGAGTATGATGTTACGCATGTTTTTGATGTCAATGCAATTGACTCGGCAGTACACACTCCCCCCGACCCCCTCTAACTTGGCTAACTTGGAGGGGGAGCTATAGACACAACACTTGCTGGGGACAACTGCTAGATAATTGCCAATGTTTTTTGCAAAATTTTCCCCTCAGCGCAAAATGTGGTAGTAAAATGTTGTCCGATGGTATGTCATGTTGTTATTGTTGTTTGATGGCCCCCTATTGTAAACGGGCGGGGACAACTTCGCGGTAGTTGTCCAAAACATTTTGCGCTGAGGGGAAATGCTTGCACAATTCCAAATAAATCATCGACTTAATAAGTCAGCCCGAAGGCCCACATTGGGACGATGTTGCCTGAACCAAATTCAATATCATCCTTCACCACATACCCCTCTATAGCATCTGATATTTGCTTCTTTCCTTTCTTTCGTCCGCCAACTTCAAAGGTTTTGCCGTCAATTTCAAAATCGCTGATGCGCGAACTGACGACATCGGTCGTGGTGCGCATTTGGTTATAGAAGAATGTTTCTCGAATGTTTCCGATATCGGTGTTGTCACCTCCAAGCAGATAGGCCAGGGTGGTGTTGTCAAGATACACTTTTTCCACCTTTCCCACACCACGCATGCCGCCGGTGTCATCACGCAGTTGACCAATCATTCCTGCCTGTTCCATATAAAGAAAATATTCGGGCAGAATGTTTCGGCTCACACCAACCACTGTGGCGATGGAATCCATTACGGGTTTGAACGGCACGCTCCGTGCTATGACGGCCAATAGTTTCTTTAGTTTTCGGCCTGTCGAGGCATTCATATTGGCATATAGGGGGATGTCTACTTCCATGGTCTGATTGACCACTTGCCGGAGCCGCATTTCAAAGTCGCTCTCGAGCGAGAAAGGGTAATAGCCACGCTTGAGATAATCGCGGAAAAGAGGCAGCGGGTGGATGACATCCCTGACGGCGGCCCGATGCTTTAGAACGTCTTCTAAAGCATAAATCGGAACTTCAATCTTGTGAAACAACATCAGGTATTCACGGAACGAAAGTCCCTGCATCGTGAAAATGGGCGCACGGCGGCTGAGGTCGGTTTGACCCTTGTAGATGTCGAGGACTGAAGAACCCGTGAATCCCACCTTGACATCAGGGTGGGTGTCGTAAATCTGTTTAAGTTCACGTGACCAATTCTCATATTTATGTATCTCATCAATAAAAATCTGTCCGCCACCTTCTTTGGCGAACTCATCTACCAAGTCCACCAGTGTGTGTGAGGAAAAATATAAGTGGTCGGCCGAGACATAAAACATGCGCCGGCCGCCACGATGCTCCTTGATGTATTGCAGAATCATGGTAGACTTGCCAACTCCGCGAGGGCCGACGAGTCCAAACATGCGCGACTGCCAGCTGATTTGGTTGTACATATAACGATGGAATGTGGATATTGTCTGTTGCAACTGCCCCTCCATATAGGCTGTGAGTGTAATGTCCATTGCTGTCGTGGTTAGGATTCAGGCTGCATAGATACAAAAAATGCACTATCGTAGTGCAAATTTTACAAAAAAATGCACCATTATAGTGCATTTTTGCGATTTCAGCCAACCCCGACGCTATCCAGGTAGCCTAACGGCGAGCATTTCGTGGTTCCGCGCGAAGCGTGCCTAAACGCTACGGAGTAAAGGAGTTTTGGAGATTGTTCCACTCCGTTACTCCTCAACTCCGTAGACATGCCTCGGCAGTCGCTGGTGTCCGACTCACGGCGCAAGTCGCCCGCTTTGCGGCCTTTTCAGCGTGTTACATAAGAACCGTCCCTGTGCAACATAGCCATTCACTACAGGAAAAAAGCCAAATAAGTAGGGAGATACTTTACCGATTTTTCTTGCATATAGTCTTTAGTATAAATCAAGTAGCGCTCGTTGGTGATGCGCGATGAGAATTTCTTGCAAAAGGCATCTAAAGACGCATGCGTTTTGTAGGAAGAAGATTTCACTTCAATAGGCAGAATCTTGGTGCCGCGCGACAACAGGAAATCAACCTCGTAATTGTGCTTTCCGCTCTCCGTTGGCCAAGAATGATAAAAGAGTTTGTTGCCGGAGGCTGTAAGCATTTGGGCAACGATGTTTTCATATAAATACCCAAGATTGGCAGCAAGCTTATCATTGAGAAGCCGTTCATAGATGGCATTTTCCGTAAACGCTTTGTCGCGGAATGCCAATGTGACAAAGAGACCAGTGTCGCCTACAAACATTTTATACTGTTCCAGAGCCTCGGTATTCGCGAGACCCACATTCGGATTGTCGCAGTGGTGTGAAATGTTTACCGTTTTGGACTTTTCCATCTCTGAAACAAGTTCAATGAAGTCGGTGGTTCGTGCTTTGGGAATAACACTGGAAATTTGATAACGTGAGGCATTGCTGTTCAGTTGGGCAGGTATGGAGGCGAATATGCGAGCCGCTTTCCCTGTTGGGTCAATCTTCCCAAAATCCTCATCATAAAGATCCAAAATAAGCCTTTTGGCACGGTCAACCACCTCGAAGTTGTTCGACTCCAGATAAGCCTCCACGGCCTGAGGCATACCGCCGACTAGCATATAAAGGCGAAAATCACGCATGAGTTTTCGGTGGGCTTCCGCCAGCTGCTGTGGGTGCTCCCAAATGCCACGAAGCAACGGGATAGTTGCCGTGTCACCCATAGCCCAGCGGAACTCTTCATAATCCATCGGATACATGCTCACACGCTCCTCTTCGCTGGGAATGAGTATGTTCTCGGTATTCTTGCGAATGGAAATCAGTGAGCCGGTTTCAATGTAGTCGTAACGGTGGTCTTCCACAAACGACTTAATTGCCTGACGGGCAAGCGGCTGAAACTGAACCTCATCAAAGACAATTAGCGATTTGCGCTCAACTAATTGCACGCCGTACACCAACTGAAGCCTCAGAAAAATGTAATTCAGGTCTGAGAGATCATTAAAGAGACTCTTGACCTCTTGTGGGCACTTGGTGAAATCGATGAGGATAAACGATTCGTATTCGTTGCGTGCAAAACTTTTGACAATAGTTGATTTGCCTATTCGGCGAGCGCCTTCTATGAGGAGTGCGCTGTTTCCGTTGCTCTCCAACTTCCACTTCAGCAGTCGGTCATATATCTTCCGTTTAAAGAGTGTCTTGGGTTCCATATCACATATATTTGCGGTGCAAAAATAGCAAACATTTTCTTCTCCTCAAAATTTTTTGGCCGCAAAACCACAAAATTCTCAATTTTTATATTGCCAAAAACCGCAAAATTCTCAAAATTTCATTCTGCATTCGGTGGAATGCACATTGTTGTTTTTGAAGATTATTCTGTCATAACCTCAAAAACGTGCATTTTGGGCTTCGCAATAATCTCAACAACGTGCATGCATGATACTTAACAGAAAGATATACAGCAGATAGGTAAGCTGGAAGGAAACTAACCTGCCCATCTACATGACCGAGTTGCTTTAAGCGCTGCACACGAGGTGCAGCCCCGCGGAGTAAAGGAGTTTTGGAGATCGATCGACTCCGTTACTCCTCAACTCCGTAGACTTGCTGTGGCAGTGGTAGGTGTCCGACGCATCGCGCGAGTCACCCGCTTTGCGGCCTTTTCAGCGCGTTACAAAAGAACCGTCCCTGTGTAACATTGTACTAAGGATTAAGTTCCGTTAAAACTTCTTCCGTTTTACAACAGTTACACTTTATACTGGCTATTATGCCAAACCCAGTGAGGCAAAAAGAATATGTAAACCTTTCACCTGCAGTGGGATGTCCACAAGACCAATGTTCTTTTTCAAACTCTTTTGCCTTGATTAGCTCTTCATCTTCTAACTTAAATACCATAATATAACGTGAGTTCGACAATAAATAGTTGTCTGGAAATTAGGAAAATATCGGATTTTTTAGTGATTTTGTAGTGCTAAAAACATAACTGTAAAAACAACAGTTATGTTTCCTAATGTCATAATTACTGATATTTTCTATATGTGAGACGAATTCAGCAAAGTTTTTGACCGGCAAGTTGCCTCGATGCGAAAATTGCAACCATTCAATGACGAAAGTGATTTGGATTTAAAACTGACGTAGCTTAAATCTCTTATAATTGGCAGACAAGATATCTGAAGAAATCTCAAATGTGAGATGAGACAAAATATCAGTTATTTGTTTTTCATACCAAAAGTCATCTTCGGGCAAATCCGGATACCATTGATTAACGGGATAATCAGAACCAAATAGAATTCTCTTCCCATTCTCAAGATTCACGTTTTCTTGCAAATCCTCGATAGAAAGGAATGACGTATCTATCCAAACATTTGAATACTTGTCAAGTAAGTAAAACGCCTGCTTCGCAGGTCTGGCATGGCACAAAACGAATATTTGCATGGGATATCGTTTGATTAGTGCCTCAAATCTACCAGCCTCACATGAAGTTTTACTTCCTGTGTGTATGAAAAGCGGCTGCTTACATCGCAAAGTGAATTCTGTTATCGACTCCAGCTCTCTTTGAGAGAATTTCACTGCATCTGGGTGAATTTTAATACCAAAAAACTCTTTTATATTTAATTTTTCAGTTAATAATTCTATAGAATGAGTGATTATCTGAGGTGTAACGTATAGAATTGGAGAAAGTCCTTCGCGTAAGGCATAAATATATAGGCACAAATGCATCTTAAAATCATCATTGCCATTTATTCTTGCTGTAGGCATAATTGCACCACCATACACCCCATGTCGTGTTATAAATTTCTTTATTTCATTTGGTTGAACTAGAGTGTTATCAAATATATGACCCATATGAAGATGAGCATCATACATTGTAATCTTGTTAGTCTGCATTCAATTTTGCCCGATATTCTTCTACAAGTCGTTTGTTTAAGAATGCAACATCACAAAAATGCTTGTTAATCTTAAACATATCCCCATTACTTTCATTATAATTTCTAACCAAACACATTGCACAGTAATTTTTTGCTTCACATTCCAAGCATTGAGGAAAATCCCCTCGAGTGACAGCTCTCACTTTTTTAAATTGAAGAGAATCTTCCCAAATTTTTTTCAATGAGTGTTTGTAAACGTTTCCACATATCATTGCTTGCCATCCCGCACACGGATACACATCACCATTTGCAGTGATACAACAGCCATTAATTCCAGCTCCACATAGTGGCTGTTTCTTATATCTCTCTATATCGATTGGTGTGTCTTGTGTAACAGGTTTTAGTCTTAATGTTCCTTCTCGATAATCAATATCATTTTCAATAATGCCGCGAATTATTTCTTCAGTTTCTGCTATAGATAATCGATTGGTCAGATTGTGGGTATTAAAGTCGGATTGAGCCATCATAATGAAATCAGTCTGGCATTTGCATTTTAACGACTGTGCATACTTAAGAACATCAATATAGTTTTTGAAGTTTGCCTTCATAGTAGGACAAGCAATCTGAACGGGTATGTCCGCTGAAACTAGAGCCTCTATTGATTTAACAGTCTTAGCATGAGATCCTTTAATGGTCGTAATATAATCATGAATTTTCGGATTCATACTATATAACGAAGTTTGAATTAAAGAAACATTAGCTTGCTTGATGAAGGGTATTTGTTCGTCACGTAAAGAAATCAGATTTGATAAAATGGAAATCATCAAATCGTTCTGTCTACAATAGCTAATTATAGACAATATATCGTTATGCAGAAAAACTTCACCGCCGCTTAATGTCACATGTAACCCCCCCATGGCAACAAACTCATCAATGAGTCTCTTTACTGTATCAATGGGCATGTCAACACCTTTATTCTTTTTGGTATTTGGAATATAGCAGTGTATGCATCGTTCGTTACATCGGCTGGTTAACTCGAATTGCAAACTGTTTATTCTCGGTTTGCGTTGAGTATATTCTAAAATATAGTCTTGTGTATCACACTCCACATCTATACCTTGATAAAACTCTTCTTTTATTGTCTTGGGCTTCTCAATAGTATAAGAGAATGGAACATCCTTATTACTCAACTCTTCTTCCGTCTCCCCTATCATAACAAAATGGTGGAAAGCCAAGTCCTCGATAAAAAGCAGGAAATCACTCTCCAACTTCTCCGGAGTAACAGAATCTCCATATAATAATGAAAGTTCATTTATAATCGATTTTATTTCTCGCGGCTGCCTGGAAATACAACGGAGAAAATCGGCTCCAAATTCGTTGTAAGTACGATCAAATCTCGTCATTTGATTCGTTATATAAGCAGTGCCGTCATCATAGAATCTTATAAATGTATTTTGAGATTGTTTGATAAGCATAATTGAAATAGAATTAAGCTTGAGACTCCTGCCTCAAAAAGCAAGAGTCTCAAGCGCGTTACAAGTTTTTAACTTGCAATTTCACATGAATAGCAGGCTTGGTAGCGAGTTTTTGTCGGGCAACCAGCAGCATAGGATCCCGATGGCGCATTAGCTGCGGTCACTTTTGGCTCTCCATACTTTTTCATAGAAACAGACAGTAAATTTTAGATTACACCTACTCTTTTCAGGATTTTCGGATTCCTCCTTCATTTGATTATAACAGCTTTAAGAGCATTTATCTGAAACAAAAGAATTCTTGTCTTATCCCAAAGATTGTTTATCACTTATTTTGTCGCTATCTAAACTATACGCTGCAAAATTACTGCTAATAATCCAACCCTCTCGACAAATCGCGCGGCACTAATGCCGCAAAACTGTGGCACATTTGCCACGGTTGCGCACAATACAATTTCTCAAAGCGGCTTGCCGGCCTCTTGCTCGGCGGCTTGGTGGAGCTCGGTGAAGAAGTTGTGGTGGAGGATGGTGCTGATGCGCAGGAGCAGGTGGGTGTCGATGCTGCACTTGTGGAAGATGCGGTACACGGCTTTGCGGTCGCAGCTGAGTTTGGCGGCGAGCCAGGTCACCGGGCGCTCTTGGCGCTCGAGTTCCGCTTTGATGGCCTGTCCGATGTTGATCATAAGTAGCACATCATCTCTCCGGCCTCACGGAAAAAAATACGCATTTTATTAAGGTGAACAAATAAGCGTGAGGCAATTCACTGTCCACCAAGTAGAGGCATCGCCAAACGCCCATCTGAATTAGACAGTCATCCCCCACGCAATGCCATATAACTGTCATTCCCGCCTACGGGGGGATGAATGTATAGGCACGCATGAGCGTTTTGTGACTGCTTGTTCTTTCAGATTTTGAAATTGGCGATTTCCTACTTGGGAATCAAGCAAAAACGCTTAATTGTTATGTATGTTCGCCGCCGTTCAGCGGTGCGCCATGCGCAACCCGCCGCCCAACGGCACTGCAAAGGTAGTGAAAATCGAGTGAAGCACAAAACAAATGAGGAACGATTTTGATTTTGTGCTTCCGAAATGCAGCCTACCTTCGGCGCAGCCAATGGTATCGCAGTGGCCAGATATGGGTCATCCGATATTCTGAGTGATAGATTTGGAGTTTTCGGCAAAAGGTTATCTCTCTGATGAATCTTGCGAGATGAATCTTGGTGTTTAAGGGCTGACGCAATGCCAGACTCAACAGGATTCTGCTAAGACATCACTCCAAATTTCGGAAGAGGCATTTTTAGACTAAAGAAATGTTTAGACTAAAAGGACAAAAGATTAATAAAGGCAATTATCGGTGAGTTGCCCCCAATGAAGCCCGTGGGCTTACTGGGACAACACGTCGATAATTGGCAACAAATAGCCCAGGGTTACACCTATCGGCTCTCCCTGGGCTATATGCTGCCGTGCTTTCAGCACTTCGCGCCGCATAGCGGCAATTTTAATTGTTAATCATCAATTGGATAGGACAATGTTGATGACTGCGTTCACGTCGCTCACGCCGACATCGCCATCGCCGTTGAGGTCGGCATTGCCAGGATAGTTGCTTGCTTGAACCTTGCCCAGCATGATGTTGATGATGATGATCACATCTTCCACATCCACCGCGCCGTCGTTGTTCAAATCACCGACCGGGGCGCGGTTGTCGAAGCTGATGGTCACGTTACCGTTAGGCATGGTGAGCGTCCATGTGCCGTTGCCATTGTCAACAAGCACGCCGTCGCTGGCCACAAACGTCGGTCTCCCGCCCTGCTTCTTGCTGAGCTTGACGACCACCTGCTGTGCTTCGCCGGCATAGATTATGCCGTTGTGTGCAACACCCACGGTGGTATCCTCCACAAGCTCGACCTTCACAGTCTCGCCACCGTTGATGGTGTAGCCGCGCATCGCCTGCCCCTCGACATCATTGCCGTCGATGCCGCGGGCGGTACAGTCGCCAGCATAATAGTTGTTGTTTATGGAGGTATAATCATGGCTTCCGATAATGCCGCCGACATTTTCATCGGCCGAAACAGAACCAAAATTGAGACAGCCGGTTAATGAGCCGAACTGCGCTCTACCGATGATTCCGCCAGCACAGCGGCTGTTGGCAGTAACGCTGCCATAGTTGCGACAATCTGTGATATTTCCACCGGTCGAAGAACCCACGATGCCTCCGGCATAACGCCCGGTAACCGACGAATTCTTAACGGCGCTGATGGTGGCATAACTCGTGCAACCAACGACATCGGCCGATCCTAACATTCCCACAATACCGCCCACGTTCATGGGAGCTTGGAATGTGTTGCCGCTTCCAGAGATAAGGTTCTTGATGACAGCTCCGTAGCCTACATTACCAAACAGTCCTGCATAGTTTTTACTATTTTCAAAGGTTACATTGTCGATGGTTTTTCCATTGCCATCGAAACAGCCATTGAATATGCTGCTTTGGTTATTATCTTTTCGCCCGACTCCAACCATCTTAAACTCCACCCCGCTGAAGTCGAGGTCGTTCATCAAAATGAAATGTGTGTCGGCGTAATCATTGTCCAATGTCTCTTCGGCAAGTAGGAGCCAGTCGTCAACCGAGCGGATCTGATACGGAATCTCCTCGGTGCCCTCGCCGAGCCAGCGCATGGGGGCGATAACGAATGTGGCAGTCGCCGTTCCGGCAAAACCGCCCATGCCGTTAATGATAATGGTGTAATCGCCAGCCTCAACCATATCCCCTTCGGGAAGGGTGACGCTGTAATCCACTCCTTCGGAAAGGACTACCTGCTCGCCGGTCATATTGTCGGTCACGGTGATGACCGGAGTGAGGGACTCTCCCGTGCACTTTTGCGACGGGATGTCGATGCTGACCCAGGGCGTGTAGGCGATGTCGCGCTTGAGCGCCGAGTAGGTGCAACGAATCAGCACATCGTGCCCTGCGGGGAACGTGAACGAATTGTTGTCGTCAATCTCCACTTGCTCGCTGATGAGACGCGGGTCGATGGGAATGTAACCATCGTTTATTTTAAAATCCGAACCAATCGAGCAGATGCTGCCCTGCGCGTAATAGTTCACGCCCTTGTAGCTGTAAGTGGGTGTGGCGACGACGTTGCCCGACAAGCCGTCGTCGAACGAGACGGTTCCCATCCACGACACACCCTCAACGTCGGCACCGTTAACGGCTCTGATTGCCGAGCTGCTGTGGTAGTAGTTGCCGTCGAACTCATACGGACCGGACTTGTCGCCAGCGATTCCGCCCACCTTAGTTGAGCCAATCACCGACCCAAGATACATGCATGACCACACTTTGCCATAGTTGTGTCCCACAATACCGCCCAGCGTGTTCACGCCATTGATGTCGGCGTTGGTAACTGTAGCCATGCTGGTGCATTGATTGATAATTCCACCGTTCTCGCCGGCAATTCCCCCAAAATCACAATTACTCTGAGCGTTCTGCGACAGGTCATCGGGGTCGACCGACACCACAACGCCTGCTTTCACATGACAATTATAAATAATGGCATTACTGTTTACAGCACCAGCGATGACGCCAGTATTGCCCCAGCCCATGATGGTGGTGGTAATCTGCGAGGAGGCGACAGTCAGGTCGTGCACATGAGCCCCATAGCCCAACTCGCCGAATAGGCCAATTCCATAAAAATCCTCCGCAGGGCGAATGTTGAGGTCGTTGATGGTATTACCATTACCGTTAAAGTCGCCTCGGAATTGGCGGGAGCCTGTCGAGGAGTTGGAGCCGCTGCCCGTGGTGTAACACTTTCCGCCAATGGGCGTGAACGGCTCAATCCAGCAGCTGAACGACTGGATCATCTTGAAATACTTGCCCTCATAGGAATTGCCGTCGTTCACGTCGGCGGCGAGTTGACGCAGGTGCTGAGGGTTCCCGATTCTGTAAGGGTCGGCTAAGGTTCCGCTTCCGCCGCCGAAAGCGCTGTCGGCCCACACCATTGCGGGCATGGTGAGGAGCATCGCCACCACAGCGGCTAATGTTCTCCAGAATGTCTGCATGGTTGTCATTACTGTTTTGATTTGATTATTAAGTGAATAAAGAGTTATGGTTCTAACACGTCGATGTCAAGGACGAGGGAAATCATGGCCAGGGTGGAGAGCGTGAAATTGTGCTTGCCGTTCAACCAGCGCGACACCACGCCCTGCGAGTGGTTGATGAGGGCGGCGAAGTCTTTGTGGGTCATCTCGCGCTCAAATAACTCGCGGTCGACGCGCCGTGCGATGCGCTTCGACATCTGGTGCATCAGTTCCTCCTGCCGCGCGCGGAAATCAGCGTTATCTACATGGATCGGTTCAGCCATAGTCATAATTTTGCCGCAAAGTTAAGCACAATAATCGAAATAGTTGCTATAAATGGCAATCAAATTGCGTAAAATAGCAAATATTTAACGTAGGTATATATAATTTTAGAAATATGCATATTTTTGGCGTTGCCATATAAAAGATAGGGTTATGGTTCAAATATACTCCTAAAAAGAGCCTTAATTTGTTGCTGTTGCCAATTAAGGCTCTTTTTAGGAGTATATTTGAACCTTAAGCCAAAAGATACCTGCCGGGCGCGCAAACAGCAAGCCGCGCAGCTCATGAGAGCCGCGCGGCTGCGTACATGATGATGATGGTCAGCGACACATCATCGGCAGTTCATTTCACTTCACAACCTTGGTGGTGGTGACAGTGCCGTCGGCACGGCGGGTGATCACGATGTTCACACCCTCGAACGGACGGTCGCTCACATTGCCGGCAGCGTTGACATACTTCACGCTGAGGACGGTTGCGGCGTTCACATCGTTGATGGCAGTGGGCGTGTCAAGTTCCATGACAACGGGCTCGGTGAGCTCGACGTTGCCATCGGCAAGCGAGATGTTCTCCACGCTGACGGGCTTGTAGCCGTCGAGCGTGAACTCGGCATCATACACCTTGTCGGTCTGGACGACATCGACGCTGAACTTGCCCTCGGCATCGGTGGTGGCGGTATAGACCACGGGACCGGTGGTGGCGGCACGGCGCGGTGCGCCCTCGGGCTGCACCTCGGCCATGCGGCTGGTGAGCGTCACGGTAACGCCCTCGAGCGGGTTGCCCTCGGTGTCGGTGACGGTGCCGCTATAGGTGTTGGGCGTGAGCTTCACACCAAACTTGGTCACGGGGAAGTAATTCACCTTGCTGAAGTTGCTGGTCTGCATGTCGGCCGTGGCGGTGTAGTCGTTGCGGTACTGGTAGATTTCGCCGCCCAGGTTCGGGTCGGTGGCGAAATAGGTGCGCTTGTAGGTGGTGGTGTTGTCGCTGAGCACCACAATGCGCATGGCCTTGCCGTCCCAGGTGATGGGCTCGGCGAACTCGACGCGGAGCAGGTCGATGAGAGCATCGGCGCTGCCACCCTGGAAGGTGTAGTTGCCTTCATAGACCGGGGTGAGGCCGGTCACGTCGGTCTTCTCAAACGGAGCCAAGGTATCGGCATCGGTGCTGATCACATAGACCTTGATGTCGGCGCTCACTGCATCGGGGGCATAGCCGGGATAAGTGATGCTGGTGATCACATCGCCCGCGCTCAGACCAGCGGCGGTAAGCATGGTGGGGGTGTACAGAGCCTCGCTCCAGCTGTGGTTGTAGTAGTTGCATACGGGCACGGCATAGGAGCTTTGGTTCATGTTCCAGGTCGAGGCATCGGCGTTGCCCACGAGCACGGTGTTCTCGGCACTCTCGGGCGTGACGGTGAACTGAGCCACGTCGCCGGTCACGGTGTAACCGTCGGTCCAGACAAACTCCACATAGGCGTTGTGCTCGCCGGCCTCGGTGGGCACGAAGATGAACTCAAAGTCGGCGGTGCCGGCAGCGGCAATCTCCTGAGCGTCGGCGGTAGCCACAGCCACATCATCGACATAGAGCGTAGCGGTGTAGTCGGCAGCCTCGGCCTCGCCAAGGATGTTCTTCAGCGTGGCCTTCACGGTGCAGTCGTTGTTAGCCATCGTGGTGGCAGGGACGTTGAATGCGGTGAGCATCACGTCGTGGTCGACATCCACCAGCTCGAAGCCGTAGATGTTGTCGATATAGACGTATCCAGCCTCGAAGGCCACATACACCTCACCGGCGGGGATGCCCTCGAGCACCACGGTCATGGGGATGTACTGGCGGTTGTAGCCACTGTTGGTGGTCTTGGGCAGGTCGGCCGAGGCCACGGTGGTGAGCAGGTTCCACTCCTCGCGGTCGGTGCTGTAGTAGATGTTGAGCTTGATGTCATCGGCGGAATAGCTCGTCATGCTACCCACATCCACAGTCATCTTCTCACCCTCAGCAACGCGGAGCAGCGGGGTGATGAACTTGTTCAGGTTGCGGCTCTGGCTGCACAGGTAGCGCTTGTTGTCGTCGCTGATGGTCTTGGTGTCGGTGTTCACATACCATGCGTTGTTCTCCACAATGCAGCCAGCGGGGATGGTCTGGTCCTCGAAGTTGACAAACCACTTGCTGGTGTCGAGCACGGTACCGCTCATGGCGATGGTGATAATCACGCTGTCGCCGCAGGTCACCACCAGGTCGCCGCTCTTGATGCCCACCTCATCGGCAGCCATGGTCACGGTGACTTCGGTGCTCGAGCCAGCCTCGGCGGTGAACGTTGCAGGCTCGGCGGTGAAGCCCTCGGGCACGGTGATGCTCACCTCGCCTGGAGCAGCGCCGGTGTTGCGCACCTGCAGGATCTTGCTCGTGGCCTCGTTGATCATGCCAAAGGCTCCGAATGCGCTGGCATAGTTGGGATAGTCAACCAGGTTGTGGCCAGCGGCATCGCGCACCATGATGATGGGCTCATAGGGGATGGGCTCCACCCAGGGGGTGACCACATAGCGCGTGGCGCTCACGCCTTCAACGGCATCCCAGCGAGTGCGGTCGCCATAGTCGGCATAGTTGAGCGTCACACTCACCTCGATGGTTGCCGACTCGCCCATGACCAGGGCCTGGCCGATGGGAGCGGTGGCAACGGGGTTGGTGAGGTCTTGGTAGTTGGCGATACCCACCCACATGCCTTCGTCGTCGGCTGCCAGGTCACACTCGCCCGTGTTCTGCACCGTGATGGTGTAGGTGAACGAGTAGTTGCCGTCGTTGTCGCAGTTGATGCTGCCGCTGGAGGGCACCGACGAGGTGGCGCCGGTGACGGTCAGAGCCTTCTCGTACTCGATTTCGGCCGAGCCGGCAACGGCGAAGTTGTCGATGTTCACGTTGTAGCCCACAATGCCGATGCGCTGGCCGTTGAGGCCGCTCACGGTCACGGTGCCATAGGCATCCTGGGTGAGCGTGGTGCTTTCGCCCACGGTCTCGTTCAAGAGCAGGTCGCCCACAACGAGTGCACCGGTCTCGTCTTCATTGATGGTGTAAATCTGCACGCCGGTGGCGTTGGTGCTGGCGG
Source organism: Muribaculaceae bacterium (assembly GCA_017545095.1). Next base: position 13,936 of record JAFYCU010000290.1, read on the forward strand.
TGAGCTGCACCTGCAGAGTGGCGGTGCCGGTGAGGGCCGGCGTCACCAGATAGTCGTAGTTCTCGGCCGAGGTGCCGCTCTGAGCGCCGATGCCCAGGGCACCACTTTCACCTACACCAGCCGTGGCACGGTAAGTGTAAGTGACATAGGTGATGTCGCCCCACCAGTCTTTTTCACCGCCCACAATGTGCTTCCATCCGGGAGCCACCTTGAAGGCATGGTCGGTGGTGCTGATGGTGGTGTTGAAATCTACTGCGTAGTCCTCCACTGTTTCAGCGTTGGCCCAACCCAGGCCCAGCAGCAATGCTGCCGAAACCAGAATCTTGTTCAAATGCTTCATAAATGATTGATAATAAAAAGTTAATAATGATGACTTCATTGCTTGGCCAACCCTGTGAATGGGTGGCCAAGCAACAAAGCCGAATGAATTACTGCGTAAGAATGTTGTTAATCACCAGGTTCAGGTCGTCCACATCGGTCTTGCCGTCACCGTTCACGTCGGTGCGCGGGTTGTCCTTGAAGTCGAGAATCACGTTGATGATTTCGTTCACGTCGTCGATATCGACGCGACCGTCGCCGTTCACATCGAGTCCCGTGCTGAAGTGCAGGAACTCGAAGTTGTCGTAGAAGGCACCGAGGCAGTCGCTCGAATAAGCGCGCAGGGCCACATAGATGCGTTGACCGGCATACTGGCTCAGGTCATAGCTCAGGTGCGGCCAAGCCACGTCGTCGAACAGGTCGGCGGTGTAGTCGTAGCCCACCTGGGTGAAGCTGCTGCGGTCGGTGGCACTGCTGGTGCTCACGAGCACCTGCAGGGTGGGACCACCGGCGGGCAGAATGCTGTTGATGCTCTCCCAGTTGCGCATGTCGAAGTCGAACTTCGACTGCTCGGTGGCGGTCATCGGAGCCGACACAATCCAGTCGTCAAAGGCTCCATCGTTGTTGCAGCGCGTCATCAGCGACTGGTGGCCGTGAGGCTCCTTGAGCGAGTTGTAGCACTGCGAGTCGTTGAGGACGAAGAACGACAGCGGGGCACCATTGTTGGGGAAGTCCCAGAAGGTGAGCCGCGAGGTGGACTGGCCGTCGACATCCATCACGGTGAAGCCCTCGGGACCCACACCGGTGGCATCGTGTTCGAAGCCATAGAAGCGGATGTCGCTTGCCAGGGCCACGGCCGTCACGTCAAACTCGGCCTGCGTGCCATCGCTCAGCGTGAGCACCATGGCATCGTCGAGGCGCACCGAGTCCTGACCGGCGGCCAGCTTGCCAGCGTTGAAGGTGACGGTGAACAGCTTGCTCTCGCTGGCACCAATCACGTCGCCAGCCTTGAGCGTGGTGGTGAAGCTCGGGTCGATGAACTTCACGCTCTCGATGGTCACGGCCTCGCTGCCCAGGTTGGTCACAGCCATCTCGGGCGAGGTCTCGCGCTCGCCGTAGTTCACCTTGTAGGCATCCCACATGTCGTTGCTGAACGACAGCTGGGCACCCTGCAAGTCAATCTTCACATTGTCGAGCGCAGCACCACGCGAGCGGTTGTAGTTGTGCGAGATGTAGCGCCAACGGAAGGCCACGTTCTTGCCGGCATAGGGAGCCAGGTCAACAGTCTCATACACCCAATAGCGGATGGGGTCGCCGTCGGCATCCACACCCTCGCTATTATCGCTGATGAGCTTGAGCTGCTGCCACTCGCCGCCTTCGACCTGGATGTCCATCATCACGGCGTCGATGCCGTCGTCGGCAGTGCTGTGGTTCAGGCGCACCTGGGTGTTGTCCTTGGTCAGGCTCACGGGGCGCTCGTTGCCCCACCAGAAGCTCAGCTGCATAGCACCGTCGGCGGGCAGTTGCACGTCGGGCGTGGTGAGCACAGCCTCCACTTCGGTCTCGTTGCTATAAGCCATGGCGCTGTACTTGCCGTCGAAGGGATAGTAGTCGCTGGCACTCCACTTGGTGTATTTGCCGCCCTGAGCCAGCCAGCCCAGCGGAGCAAATGTGCCGCTCTCGAAGCCTTCGCTCCAGGGGAAGTCAGCAATCGACTGGTCGGGTTGCGTGGTGAACACCCACACCGGGGTCTCGGTGTTCTCGCCCACACTGTTGTAGGGCACCACGGTCCAGGCATAGGTGGTGGAGTAGTCGAGGCGGGGCACCGTGTAGGTGGTGGCACCTTGCACATCCAGGCCGTTGATCACATCCCACTGCTGGTTGCCAGCGGTGGCCTTGCCCACATACACCTTGTAGCCCTCGGCAAACTGTGCCTCGCGCCAGCTCAGCACCACGTTCTTGGGATATACGTTGACGGCGCTGTCGGCCGGAGCGGTGAGCTCGGCAGCCAGCGGAGCACCGTCCACACCGTAAACGCCCGGGAGCAGCACGCGGTCGATGAAGAAGTTGCTGCCATCGTCCATGCCATACTCGCTGTCGTAGTAGCACTCGGTGTTGACAAAGCGCAGACGCACGTCGTCGCTGCGGTAGGCACTCAGGTCGATGCTCACGTTGATGAGCGTGTCCTGCTTGGTGTAGTCGGCGGTCCACACGGTGGTGAACTCGTCGCTGCCATCGGTGGCCACCTGCACGAGCAGGTCGTTCGACGGGTACTCATAGTCCTCGCCGATGAACTGTGCGTAGTAGGTGAACATGAATGTGGCGGGCGTCTCTTCGTTCGACAGGTCGAGGCGCGGGGTCACAATCTGGCTCTCCTCGATGTAGGCAGGGCTGTAGAGGCTCTTGTCGCCCTCGAGGGCATAGCCGGTAACACCCCATTGCGCGATGTTGCTGCCCGAGAGCTGCCATCCGGCCGGCGGGAACTGGTCGCCCTCGAAGAGCTCGAGCTGGTAACCGTCGGGCACAGCCTGCTTGGTGGCCGTGACGTGCAGCGTCACATCGCCGCCGTTGGTCTTCAGCACCAGGTCGGCCTCCACGGGGCTGGTGAGCGTGGAGCGGTAGCAAATCTGGAAACGAGCGGTCTCGTTCACACCCAGACTCATGCCCACGGTGTCCATCACCAGACCAAAGGCATCGGGACCTTCGAAGCCGGTCACCTTCAAGCCCTTCAGACCCACGTTCTTCAGTGTCATCACCTCGCTGTAAATCTTTTCACCAATGTAGGTGTCGGGGAAGCGATAGGTGGTCTGGCTCAGCTCGGCGATGGGGCCGGTTTCGGGCTTGTGTTGCTTGATGCTGATGTTGTCGAGATACAGCACGTTGCCGCTCTGCTTGAGCAGGTCGTAGATGAAGGCAACCTTGATAATCTTGCCCTGCCAGGGCGACAGGTCGATTTTCGAGGTCTGCACGGCCCAGTTGGCCCACATATAGGTGCCGTAGGGGTCGGCGGGCACACCGCTATCGCGCACCTGCTGCTCGTTGGTGATGTCGAAAATCACGGTGGTGTCGCCCGCGGCAATGTCCACAATAGCCACCTTGAAGGTGTACTGCCCCTGGCTGAGCACGCCATAGGCGGCTGCCTCCCAGTCGAAGGCCAGCTGATAGGTATTGTCAAGTTCCACGGCAGGCGTGAGCAGCACGTCCTGACGAGGTCCCCAAGCGTCCTTGTTGTTGGGGTCGGCATAGGTGGGAGCGTCCACCATGGCATACTTGTGGCCGCTCATGGTGGAGCCGTTTGCGCTGTAGTGCACACCCCACCGATAGTTGATGTTGGAGCCGGCATAGTCGCCTTGGCGTTCCCACCCCGCAGGCAGGGTGGTTGTGGCCTCGGTGCCGGGAACGTCCTCAAAACCCTCGTCGATAAGAGTCTGGGCACACACCGGCAGCGTGCTTGCTGCTAACAGCGCCAACATGGTTGTTTTGAATTTTCTCATAGGCGTTGAATTTATTGAAATGAATAAAAAAGAAAGTCAATCAGTAGGCAGGGCAAAAGACCCTACTAATAATAATCGGCAAATTTCGCAATAATTTTCGCAATACACAAACTTTGCCTCAAAAAAAATCTAAACACAGCCCAGCTCATAAACATGCAGGCAAATCATGCCAACAAAAAGATGGGTATTCACTCGTTCCACCAGCATCACCAGCCTCACTGGTTTTGCCAGGCTCAATAGTCCTGCCGGCAAGCCCTCTTCTTGCACAAATTGTGATAAAAATAATGAAATGATTGTGTGTGTGGCCGAAAATGCTTACCTTTGCCGCTTGAAACCCGCAGGCTGGGCCAGCCGTTGGCTCTATTTGCGATATCAATCAACCATTAATATTCACCTAAATTTAACAAAAAAATTCACTATTATGCCAAGAAGTTTATCAGGAAGAAGTTTCTTGAAGTTGCTCGACTTCACCACCGAGGAGATTCAGTATCTGCTTGAGCTTGCCAAGGATTTCAAGCGCATGAAACGTGCCGGTGTGCCTCATAAGTACCTCACAGGCAAGAACATCGTGCTCTTGTTCGAGAAAACCTCGACGCGCACACGCTGCTCGTTTGAGGTGGCTGGCAACGACCTGGGAATGGGTGTCACCTATCTGGACCCGGGCTCGTCGCAGATGGGCAAGAAAGAGTCGCTCGAAGACACCGCCAAGGTGCTCGGACGCATGTTCGACGGCATCGAGTATCGCGGTTTCGCACAGCAGGTGGTCGAAGACCTCTCGAAATATGCCGGTGTGCCCGTGTGGAACGGCCTCACCACCGAGTTCCACCCCACACAGATGCTCGCCGATGTGCTCACCATCGAGGAGAACTTCGGTCGCTACAAGGGCCTGAAGATGGTGTTCATGGGCGACGCACGCAACAACGTGGCCAACTCGCTCATGGTGGTCTCGGCCAAGCTGGGTATCAACTTCGTGGCTTGCGGACCTAAGGCCAACATGCCCGACAAGAAGCTCGTTGACGTTTGCAAGAAAATCGCCAAGGAGAATGGGTGCACCATCACCCTCACCGACGACGTGAAGAAGGGCACGAAGGGTGCCGATGTCATCTACACCGACATCTGGGTGTCGATGGGCGAGCCCGATGAGATTTGGGCCGAGCGCATCAAGCTCCTCAGCCCGTTCCAGGTGAACGACGCCGTGATGGCCAACGCCAACCCCGAGGCCATCTTCCTGCACTGCCTGCCCTCGTTCCACGACCTGGAGACAACCATCGGCATGGACATCTACAAGAAGTTTGGCATCCCCGAGATGGAGGTCACCGACAAGGTGTTCCGTAGCCCGCAGTCGAAGGTCTTCGACGAGGCCGAGAACCGCATGCACACCATCAAGGCCGTCATGTACGCAACGCTGAAGTAAGGATTCAAGACCCAAGAACCGAGAAACAAGACCCGAAAGGCTTGCGTTGCGCAAGCTGGATAATCGAGTCGCGTAGAGCCGTCACACAAGGCGGCTCTTGCATCTCGCATCTTGCATCTCGCGTCTTGCATCTCGCATCTTAAACGCATCAATATGAAAAAACGACTTGTGATCGCCCTGGGTGGCAATGCCCTGGGCAACACCCCCGAGCAACAACTGAAATTAGTCCAAAACACCGCTTCCACCATCGTCGACCTCGTTGAGGAGGGCTACGACGTGGTGATTGGCCACGGCAACGGCCCGCAGGTGGGCATGGTGAACCTGGCCTTTGAATATGCAGCCAACAACTCCGGCGGCACGCCGGCGATACCGTTCCCCGAGTGCGGCGCCATGACGCAGGGCTACATCGGTTACCACCTGCAGCAGGCCGTGGGCCGCGAGCTGGCCCGCCGAGGCCTGCACACCCCCTGTGCCGCCGTGGTCACGCAGGTGGTGGTGGACCGCAACGACGCGGCCTTTGAGCACCCCACCAAGCCCGTGGGCATGTTCTACAGCAAGGAGCAGGCCGACGCCATTGTGGCGCAGACGGGCTACACCTTTGTGGAGGATGCCGGGCGCGGCTACCGGCGTGTGGTGCCCTCGCCCATGCCCGTCAAGATTGTGGAGTTGCCCGTGGTGGAGCAGCTCATGAATGCCCACAGCGTGGTCATCACCGTGGGTGGTGGTGGCATTCCCGTGGTGGAGAACGGCCCCGGCGACTATCAGGGCGTGGCGGCGGTGATCGACAAAGACCGCGCCAGTGCCAAGCTCGCCCTCGACCTCAATGCCGACATGCTGGTGATTCTCACCGCCGTGGACCAGGTGGCCATCAACTTCAACAAGCCCAACCAGCAGGCGCTGAGCCGCATCACTGTGGCCGAGGCACGGCAGTATATCGCCGAGGGACATTTCGCCCCTGGCAGCATGCTACCCAAGGTGGAGTCGTGCATCAGCTTCGTAGAGTCCACCCAGGGCGGCACTGCCCTCATCACATCGCTTGAAAAAGCGCGAGAAGCCCTCAAGGGACTCACCGGCACGCTCATCGTGAAGTGAACGCCTGCGCCATGCGGGCCGCTCACAGCCGGCTGTGAGCAATCTGAGACATCCGAGCCGGCAGCTCATAAATTATGCGAAATGAGTTGCCGGCTCAGATTTTTTTGCTAATTTTGCATTCCAAATAAACAAGAACCAAGAACCAAGAACCAAGAACCGAGAACCAAGAACCAAGAACCGAGAACCGAGAACCGAGAACCGAGAACCGAGAACCAAGAACCGAGAACCGAGAACCAAGAACCGAGAACCGAGAACCGAGAACCGAGAGCCGAGAACCGAGAACCGAGAACCGAGAACCGAGAAACGAGAACCGAGAGCCGAGAAC
>JAFYCU010000291.1 GCA_017545095.1 Muribaculaceae bacterium
ATCTCGCTCTTCGATGGCATCAACAACCCTGGCAACGAGGAGATGAAATACTACTATCCCACCAGCGACCTGGTGACCGCTCCCGACATCATCTTCTTCTGGGTGGCACGCATGATCATGGCCGGATATGAATATGTGGGCGAGATGCCGTTCCGCAACGTCTATTTCACTGGCTTGGTGCGCGACAAGCTGGGCCGCAAGATGTCGAAGTCGCTCGGCAACAGCCCCGACCCGCTGATGCTCATCGACAAGTTCGGTGCCGACGGTGTGCGCATGGGCATGATGCTCAGTGCTCCGGCAGGCAACGACATTCTCTTCGACGAGGCCCTGTGCGAACAAGGACGAAACTTCAACAATAAGATTTGGAATGCCTTCCGTCTGGTGAAGGGCTGGGAGGTGGCCGATGTGGAGCAACCCGAACACAGCCGCTTGGCCGTACATTGGTTCCATGCCGTGCTCGATGCCACGCTGGCCGAAGTGAAGGATCTGTTCACCAAGTTCAGGCTCAACGAGGCCCTGATGGCCGTCTACCGCCTGTTCTGGGAGGAGTTCTCGGCCTGGTATCTCGAGATTGTGAAGCCTGCCTACCAGCAGCCCATCGACCGCAAGACCATGGAGGCCACACTCTACTACTTCGACATCCTGCTGCGCCTGCTCCACCCGTTCATGCCGTTCATCACCGAGGAGCTGTGGCAACACCTCGCCGAGCGCACCGATGGCGAGAGCATCATGTATGCCCGCATCCCCGAATCGGGAACGCCCGACCAGGCACTGCTCACCGCCATGGCACAGGCTAAGGACATCATCAGCGGCGTGCGCAACATACGCAAGAGCAAGAACCTGCCGCCGCGAGAGCTGCTCACCCTGCAGGCTGTGGGCGACTTCACCAGTCCGCTCGAAGCCATCATCATCAAGGTGGCCGGACTCGAGGCCGTGCAGCAGGTGCACGACAAGGATGCCACAGCGGCTTCGTTCATGGTGGGCACACAGGAGTTTGCCGTACCTCTTGGGGCCAGCATCAACGTGGAGGAAGAACTCGCCAAGCTTGAAGCCGACCTGAAGTACGCTCAGGGCTTCTTGGCCACCGTGGAGAAGAAACTCGCCAACGAACGTTTTGTGGCCAACGCTCCCGAGGCCGTGGTGGCCGCCGAGCGCAAAAAACAGGCCGATGCCCAGAGCAAGATAGCCACCCTCACCGCCGCCATCAACGCACTTCAGAACTAAGAACCGAGAACCAAGAACCGAGAACCAAGCTCACCTCTAAGTCCAGCCCCCTTTTAGAGGGATTTAGAGGCTCCACGAGTCCATCACTCATCACTGATAACTGAACACTGATAACTGATAACTGAACACTGATAACTGAACACTGAATGAAACGCTCTCAACTCCTCACGCTGTCGGCCCTTGTGGTGCTGGCCAGCTGGCAGGCGGCAGATGCCTGCACCAACCTCATCGTCGGCAAGAACGCCAGTGCCGACGGCAGTACCATCATCAGCTACGCCGCCGACTCGCACACGCTGTTCGGCGACCTGCAGTACCTGCCCGCCGCCGACCACCAACCCGGCGAGATGCGCAAAATCTATGACTGGGATTCGGGCATGTATCTGGGCGAGATTCCCGAAGTGCCCCACACCTTTGCCGTGGTGGGCAACACCAACGAGCACCAGGTGACTATCGGTGAGAGCACCTGGGGCGGCCGCCACGAGCTGGAGGACACCACCGGCATCGTAGACTACGGCAGCCTCATCTACGTGGCCCTGCAACGCGCACGCACCGCACGCGAAGCCCTCACCATCATGACCGACCTCGTGGCTCGTTATGGCTACCGCAGCGAGGGCGAGTCGTTTTCGATTGGCGACCCCAACGAGATTTGGGTGATGGACCTGATTGGCAAGGGCGGCAAGGAGCGCGGTGCCGTGTGGGTGGCCCAGCGCATCCCCGACGACTGCATCAGCGGACACGCCAACCATCCCCGCACCCACACCTTCCCACTCAAGGACAAGCAAAACTGCATCTATTCGAAGGATGTGATCTCCTTTGCCCGCAAGATGGGTTACTTTAGCGGCAAGGATGCCGAGTTCGACTTCCAGCGTGCCTACGCCCCTGCCGACTACGGTGCACTGCGCGGCTGCGATGCCCGCGTGTGGAGCTACTTCAACCGCTACAAGAGCGGCATGGAACGCTATCTGCCCTACCTCGACGGCAAGCGTGGAGCCGAGGTCATGCCCCTGTACGTGAAGCCCGACCGCAAGGTGAGCGTGCGTGACGTGCAGGAGATGATGCGCGACCATTTCGAGGGCACACCCTTCGACATGACCAAGGATCCCGGAGCCACCTGTTGGTACGACGTGCCCTACCGCTGGCGCCCGATGGACTTCGAAGTCGACGGCGAGCACTACACCCAGGAACGTGCCATCGCCACGCAGCAGACGGGCTGGGTGTATGTGGCGCAAATGCGCTCGTGGCTGCCCGATGCCATTGGCGGACTGGTGTGGTTTGGCGTTGACGATGCCAACACCGCCGTGTTTGTGCCGTTCTACTGCAGCCTCAAGCAGGTGCCTAAGAGCTACGCCCGTGGCACCGCCGACCTCTATACGCTGAACTGGGAGAGTGCCTTCTGGGTGAACAACTGGGTGGCCAACCAGGCCTATAACCGTTACTCGCAGATGATTGGTGACATTCGCCGCGTGCAGCACGAAATCGAAGATCCCTGGCACCAGAACCAGGCCGCCATCGAGGCGCAGGCCAAGAGTCTGGGCGACAGCGCCGCGCAGTTCCTCACCCGCTACAGCTGCGAGCAGGCACAGGCCGCCACGGCACGCTACAAGCAACTGGGCGAGTATCTGCTGGTGAAGTACCTCGACGGCAACATCAAGAAGGAGAAAAACGGCCAGTTTGAGCGCAACGCCGCTGGCCAGCCCGTGCAGCCCACCTATGGCGGCTACACACCCGACTACTTCCGCACCGTGGCCAAGGGCAGCGGCGACCGCCTGAAAGTGAAAAAGATCGAGGAGTAAACCACATAGTATAATAGCATAACATATCCAGCCGCGAAAAGGGCATTTCACCCGCTCACGGCTGGATATTTACGTATCATTAAGGCAGCTACCGAGAAGTTGTCCCCAATTGGGATGAGAAAGCTTCATTGGGAACAACTTCGCGGTAGTTGCCTATATTTGAATTATTTGCTGCGCTTCGCTTGCCCTGCGAGCGCCCATTCGGTCGCGAGCACTTCGTGGTTCACACCGTTAGGCGGCTAAGCTTCCTCGCCAAATCGAATTTTGATACATCTTCGGTAATGTGCGAAACACATTGTGCGTGCTACTGGCGACTACTATCGGAGGCACGTCGTAGATGTGCCGTTGTGGTTGATTTTGAACGAGACGCACCCTCATCGGCAACAGATGCTCCAACCGTTGGGGGCAGCATCGAGGCCGGCACTGGATTATATCAGGAAGAATTTTTGCGTATATACGCAAAAATTCTTCCCCGATTCGCCCAATTCCAGGCATTGTCTGCCGCCTTGGCTTATTCTCATGCTATTTGGTTTAAAAACCCCTTAACAACAAGGTGGCGATGCGAAATCTGAGGCAGCGGCTTGGGGAATACCCGCCCGTTTGCCCCCTTGGCAGCGTTATAACTAAAGTGCAAGACGCAGACCGAGGTCATAGCCCTGGTCTTCGGGAAAATTCCATTCACGCATCGATACGCGGCAGGAAACAGGGTCACTATGATAGGCTCCCCCACGCTGCACCCGTTGCGCACCTGTAGCCGGCCCTGTAGGATTGGTCTGCGCCTCGCTGCTGTAAGGGTTCCGGCAGTCGTTAACCCACTCCCACACGTTGCCGCTCATGTCGTACAGGCCAAGCTCGTTCGGCGATTTCGTACCAACAGCGTGCGTGCCATAGTCGGAATTGCCCAAACCCACCATCTCGGCATTATCTTCATACCAAGCCACCTCGTCGAGCGTGTTGCTCCCTGCATACTTGTAACCCTTGCTCTTGTTGCCACCACGCGCGGCAAACTCCCACTCGGCCTCGGTGGGCAAGCGGAAATGCTCGCCAGTGAGCTGGTTCAGCTTGGCGATAAATTCCTGGCAGTTGTCCCAAGTAACACAATCCACGGGACGCTGCAGGTCGTTGCCATAATCCACTTCACGTTCTTCTTTAGCACTGTAATCATAATCCATTCTCACACCATGGAACCAGCTCGGGTTGCTACCCATCACCGCCAGCCACAGCTCTTGTGTTACCTCGGTGGAGCCAATGCTGTAGCCGCTCAGCGTCACCTGATGGGCCGGATGTTCTTCATCATAGGCATCATCACCTTGCTCAGCAGTGGCCCCCATGGTGAACGTGCCGCCCTCAACGGTCACCATTGTGAAAGTGACACCGTTCACAGTAAAGGTGCGTGTGCCGTTTGTGCCGTCATGCGGCAAGCCCAAAATCACATTAATCACCTCGTTCAGGTCGTCGACATCCACCATGCCGTCGCCGTTCACGTCGCCATACACCCCGCTCGACAAGCGTTGTGGCGTCGTGAGCGACACACCGCTCACAAGCAGCACACCACACGCAAAGGCTCCCAACAGGTGGCACAAAGAGAATCTTTTCTTTTTCATAGCTTTTCAGTTTTTAAGTTCAATAGTTGGTTTGTTGTCGCCAATGAAGATGTTGGGCAACTTCGCCCACAGGAAATCCACTATTCCGTTCCCGTCGCATCACACTCGATGCAACGGCAAAGGTACATCTTTTTTTGCTATCACGCAAAAAGTTTGATTAAAAATTGTCGAATATTGCGTCGAATATTGCGTTCAGCACATTCGACTAGCTCAAGTATTCGACAATGACTGATTCGTCACTCCTCGAAAAAAATTGTGCATTGTGCATTTTTTTGTACCTTTGCACCGACAAGTGCGGAAAGGTGCGAATCTGCGCATTTTTCCGCATCATCAAAATAACTACATATCCCCTATGCGTTACTTAGAAATCTTCAAGCAACTGAATCAAATTCCTCGGCCGTCGCACCACGAGGGTCGTGTGGCCGACTTCCTGTGCCAATGGGCCGAGCGGTTGGGGTTGAGCTACGACCGCGACGCGCAGAACTGCGTGGTGATTCGCAAGGCCGCCACGCCGGGACACGAGCACGCCACACCAGTGGTGATTCTCAACCACATGGACATGGTGTGTGTGGCCGATGCCGGCCGTGACTTCGACCCGCTGAACGACCCCATCGAGGCCTATGAGGACAACGGCTGGCTCAAAGCCCGCGGCACCTCGCTGGGTGCCGACAACGGCATCGGGCTGTCGATGGCACTGGCCATCCTCGAGGACAACAGCCTTGTGCACGGCCCCATCGAGGTGATCACCACCACCAACGAGGAGGACGGCATGACGGGAGCCGCTGCCCTGTCGCCCGACTTTCTGCATGGCCGCAAGGTGATCAACCTTGACTCGGAAGACTACGACACCATCACCACGGGTGCCGCCGGTGCCTACCTGCAAATCCACCACCTGCCGCTCACGCGTGTGGCGCCGCCCAGCGGCACGCTCAGCTGGCTGCGCCTGACCATCGAGGGCGGACGCGGCGGGCACTCGGGCGTCGACATCAACAAGGGGCGCGCCAGTGCCACCACACTGATGTGGGCTTTGCTCTCGGCCATTGGCGACGACGATGTGGTGAACCTGGCCGGCATCGATGTGGGGCAGGCCAGTGCCTCCATCGCCTCGAGCGCCACAGCCGTGATTTGCATCGACGAGCAGGGAGTGGACCACATCCGGGCCCGCGAGGCGCACTTCAACCAATGGCTACGCGAGGAATATGGCGCCGCCGACCCCGACATCAGGTGCACCATCACCAATGCCGAGCCGCAGCGCCATGTGATCAACAGCGACGATGTGGATGCCCTGCTCACCGCCCTGGAGCAAATCCCGCAAGGCGTGGTGAAGATGAGCGAGACCATGCCTGGCACCGTGGAGACGAGCAACAACGTGGGACGCATCACCGCCGACAAGCACGAGTTCACCATCTCCACTCACACTCGCAGCTTTGTGGAGGCCGACATGATTGCGCTGGGCAACGACATCAAGGCGGTGTTTGCCGAACAGGGAGCCACAACCGAGCTGGTGATGAGCGCCCCGGCATGGCAGGAGAACCAGCACAGCGACTTCCTTCAGCTCACCAGCGACACCTTCCAGGATGTGCTGGGCTGGCGGCCGCGCATGGTGGCCATGCACTTCGTGCTCGAGGCGGGGTTCTTTGTGCAAAAGTATCCTGGCATCGAGATGGCCAGCATAGGCCCACGCATCGTGGAGCCGCACAGCACCGGCGAGCGCGTGGAGCTGAGCACGTGCCACGACATTTGGCGCGTGACCGTGGAGCTGCTACGCCGGCTAGCATAGCACACCGCATCACGGCATACCAGCGACAGGCCGATACCAGCGACAGTGAATCGGTGTTGCCACACGATGCAACCCGAGTTTACCGCTTTACGCAGTGGCGCCGCACCCATCGGGGTGCGGCGCCACTGCGTAAATGGTCAAGCACATGGCCGAGATGCACTTGCTGAGATGGCCTCTATTCCTTGCCGAGCATGATGTTGATGACCTCGTTCATGTCGCTCACATCCACACTGCTGCTGTCATCGATGTCGGCGCGGTTGCCATAGTTGTCGGCGCTGTCCTTGCCGAGCATGATGTTGATGATGATGTTCAGGTCGTCTACATCCACGGCGCCGCTGTCGTTCACATCGCCACGCACGCCCTCGGGCGTGTACCACAAGTCGAGCTGCACGGGCGAGGTGTAGTCACCGCCGAGCAGGCTCTTGCTAACGGCCAAATAGGCAATACCCGTGTTAATCGACATGAAGAGGTCGATATTGTTCACAAACTCAATCCACTGCTCGCAGCTGTTGCCCAGGAAGTAGGCCTTGGTGTCGTCGGGATTGGCGGCAAGCGGCGCGTAGGGGATGTCGTCGACGGTGAGCAACGGACGGAGCATGTTGTTGCCCAGGGCCGAAGGCGTTGTTGCCGAGGCCTGCATCAGGTAGCGCGTGCCGGGCTCGCCTTGCAGAATCACACCATTCTTGCTGGGGATGCGCGAATTGGTGAGTTTGATGGTGGTGGCCATGCGCCGTCCCATGTCGAATCCCGACACTCTATAGGCCGAGAGACCTTCGGGCAAAGTGATGTGGCGTGCGCACGAGAAGGTGAGGAAGCCGTTGTCGAGGGTCATCACCCACGGCAGGATGTTAATCGAAGAATAGGTTTGCGTCCAAGTGAGAAGCCAGTGATTGGGCACATAGCAGGCAAATCCCGATGCATTGTTGCCCACAAAGTTTTCGCCGAGCAGGGTGAATTGGTTCGGCCTCTTGTCGGTAAGAATCACCAGCGACTTCAGATTTTTGGCACCATAGAAGGCGTTCTGGCCAATGCTTGTCACGGTGGATGCCACCTCCACGCTGGTAGCACCCGTGCCGGTGAAGGCATCGGGCTCGATGGCATTCACCACCAGCACACGGCTATTATATTGGAAGGCCGAAGGAATCACCACACTGCCGGTGTAGTTCTCGCCCCGTTGCGGCGCGATGAGCGTGATGTTGCTGCCGGTGTTGGTCTCATACCACAGGCCACCATGCTTGAAACCGCGTGGCGACGCCGCGTTAATGACCACTTCGGTGTTGTAGAGTTCCTCGCCATAAGCATCGACGAGCATGCCTCCCACTGTGCTCCAGCCGAAGGTCTGGAACGACACGCATTTAGGCTGGGCGATATACAAGCCGTCGTTCAAAGTGAGCGTTGAGCGCAGCAGATGCTTGGTGCTGGTCAGGCGCAGCTCGGTTCCCGACCCTTCGAGGGTGAGATAAGCGTGATTCCTGCTGCTCTTCGACGTGGCATCGATCGCATAATCGATAGAGGATGCGCTGCTGGCAGTTGCTCCGGTAATGAAAACCTTGGTGTTGCCCTTGATGGTCAAATTATAGTCGGAATACAACGGTTGTTGCAAGTTGAGCGCACCGCCTCCGGTGATGGTAGCACTTTTTTGAGGGGTGCCGCACTCAAGCCATAGCGACCCGGAGATGGTGTTGATGCCGTTGACACTGATGGTCAAATCCTGGTATTGGGTGGAAACAGTGCCATTGATGGTGGCATTGTTCAGGGTGAGCGTCCGCGTCGACGGGTCAAACTTCACCTGGGTGCCGCTCACGCCGTTGAGCACCGTGAGGTCGCCGCAGTTGCTGGTGGTGACATCCTGGCCGTTGATGACCAGGTTGCAAGGCTCAGTCTCTCCTTGCAGATAGATTTTCGCAATGGTGTTGATGCTTTCACTCGGATACCTCAAAACAGCCTCACCGCTGTATAGAGTTGTGAAAACAAGGTTTTTCTCAAAAACCTTGGATGCCGGGTTGAACAAGTAGGAGATGGAAATGAGCGTACCGTCGGGTCCAAAATTATTTGTGGCTTCGACAGTCGACTCCCCACTGATGCCGATGAGATGGTTAGAAGTCGGCACCGTTCCGGCTCCGTTGCTCAGTGTGGTGAAGCGGTAGAGGGTGCCCGGGGTGGCCTTCATCAGCAATCCTTTCAGGCTGGCGATGGAGCCAATCACCTGCTGCTTGTTGGCGATAATGTTATTGCCGCTGACGGTGAAGTCGGGCACATAGTAGAACTGCGCCGTGCTGGGCAACAGCAGCGGGCGATGGCATGAAATCGCCGTCCACTCGGTCTTGGGGACGATGCAGGGATGCAGCTGCGCCGCGGGATTGCTGCCCCAGTTATCATAGACGTTCTTCCAGACAGTGTAGAAACCCTTGATGGGCACATAGCACTTGAAATCGGAGGCGTTGTTGCCAAAGGCCTTATTGCCCAGGGTGATGGCGTTGTTGGTGTTATGCAGCAACAGCTCGTGCAGATTGGTACAGCCGTTGAAGGCGTTTGCGCCAAGCGAGTATACACCGTTGTCCATGTCGCGGGTTGAGTAGAGCTGCACCGAACTGAGTGCCGTGCAGCCCTTGAAAGCCTCGGCATCGATAACGCCGCGAGGGATTCCCACAAAGGTGAGCGAAGTGCACCCCTGGAAAGCACTGGCACCCACACTCTCAAACCCCGTTTCGGAACCCAGGTCGCTGCGTCCCACGCTGGTGATGTTGGTGTTGCCCTGGCAGGCATAAGGGGCGATGCGGGTCACATTGGCAGTGTAGCCGCTCGAACAGTTGCCATAGGTCACGGGCAAGTTGTCGGTGACACTGGAGATGGCTACGTAGGTCACATTGCCGTCCACGCCAATCAGGGTGGCCCGGGCACTGTAGCTCGACACCGTGCGGGCGGTGTGGATGAGGTAGTAGCGGTTTGACGCGCTGAAATCGTGCGCAAGGTTGGGCGTGCGCGCCACATTGCCATCGGTGTCGATGCGTGTCCACACCGACGAGGCATTGTAGGTCGTGCGGGCGGCCTCGGTGGCGACGTGGACGTTACACTTTTTCATGCCGTCGAAAGCCGAGCTGGCCGCAAAGGGCGGCGTGGTGGCGGCAATGCCGAAGACCGTCATCGATGAACAGCTGCCGAAGGCATAGGTGTCGATGACGGTGATGGTGCTCGGCAGGCGCACACTGTACAGATTCGTGCAGCCATAGAAAGCGTCATGACCAATCTCGACAATGCCCCAGTCCACATACACATAGCGGAGACTGGTGCAGCTCTTGAACGCATTGGCGGCGATGCTATACACCTTGTACTCGGTGCCCAGCATCGTCACCCGGCCGGGAATATAAACCGAAGTGGGGTTCTGAGCCAACGCGGTGCTGGTGAAACCCACCACCTCCACCTCGCCACTCGCCAACTGGTTAAAGACGAGCGACCCCACATTGAACGAGGCGCTGGCGGACATCGCCATCAGCAAACTCACAAGAAATAGTAAAATCTTTTTCATAGCCTTTTTGTTTTAATTCGTTGATAATGAAATTTATAGAACGAGCCAAAGCAACTCCTGCACTTGCTCGTATCGTCATCGCACAAATGACTCCGCCACAAAATTAATCATTCTTTTCGATTTTGCAAAAATTTGTTCATTAAAAACGGAAAACAGCCCGCGTTTTGCCCCAGCGATTGAAACAGGCGATTGAAACAACCATTTTGAGAATTTAGCCTGAATAATTCAGCTTCTTCCGAAATTTTGAGTGATGAAGGTTTTGAGTGATGAAGCATGTAGAGCCGCATCACGATGCGGCTCCCCCGATGCAATTTCCCCGTTCACGATGGGTATCACCCCACTCGGCCATCCGGCCAGCACATGTGTA
>JAFYCU010000292.1 GCA_017545095.1 Muribaculaceae bacterium
CCTTTAGCTCGCGACCGAATGGGAGCAAACCCCTGTGACAAAACGCCCACACGAGTCCCCCTCCCCGTCTGTTGTTTCATCCCGGGGGCAGCGCCCCCGGCTAGGGTCTAACGCCCTTTCAGGGCTAACTGGGGACAACTTCGCGATAGTTACCTTTGATTTTGCATTTCCGCCTGCTCTATTTGCATTCATCACCACTAATTCCGGACGAAACATTATTTCTCGCGAATTGGCAGCGTACGGGCACGAAAAGTGGCTTCCGTGTTTAAACGATTGCATAACATTTTTGGGCACGGCTCGGCCTGCTTACATTCCGTAATCGGCACTCATATGTCGGCGAAAGTATGCCGAGACGCATTCGTTAAAAATCGAACTTTTTTCCCCGAAATGCTGCAATTTTAACACTGCAGGTTGTGATTTTGAAAAATTTTATTTACCTTTGCCAACTGAAATTTGCTTAATGTTAAGTACCTACTAACCGTGGAAACGACTAATGTTGTGATTATGAGAGACTTTTGCAGGTCGCCAAAGTCGCTATTCATGTCTATTAGTCGCGTGGTTACGATTTGAAAGTACCGACTAATAAAATTATTCAAGATACAATTAAAAACAGTGCTTATGAGTTTTAAGAAATTGCTTTCGCTCATCACGCTCTCATTGGTTGCCTTCACCATCAACGCCCAAGTCAAGGCGAGTGGTGTGGTGCTCGATGAGAACAATGAGCCGGTAATCGGAGCCACCGTGATCCAGAAAGACAAACCTGGCAACGGCACGGCGACCGATTTTGACGGAAACTTCACGCTGACAGTACCTAACGGCGCCCAAATCAAGGTCACCTACATCGGCTATGAAGATGTGGTGATGCCAGCCAAGAGTGGAATGAAGATTGTGCTTAAGCCCAGCGGAACAACGCTGGAAGAGGTGGTGGTGACCGGTTATCAGAAGGTTGACAAACGCCTCTTCACCGGTGCAACCACCAGTGTGGACGCCAGCAAGGCCAAGCTCGACGGTGTGGCCGATGTGAGCCGCTCGCTCGAGGGCCGTGCCGCCGGTGTGCAGGTGCAGAATGTGTCGGGTACCTTTGGTACCGCCCCCAAGATCCGCGTGCGCGGTGCTACCTCGATCTATGGTAGCTCCAAGCCGCTGTGGGTGGTGGACGGTGTGATTCTCGAGGACAACGTGGACATCAGCGCCGACGACCTGTCGTCGGGCGATGCCACCACGCTGATTGCCTCGGCCGTGGCCGGCCTCAACGCCGACGACATCGCCAGCTTCCAGATTCTGAAGGATGGTTCGGCTACATCAATCTATGGTGCCAAAGCCAATGCCGGTGTGATTGTGATCACCACCAAGACCGGTCGCAAGGGACACACCTCGATCAACTATACGGGTGAGTTCACCTACCGTCTGAAGCCCAAATACCGCGACTTCAACATCAGCAACTCGCAGGAGCAGATGGGTATCTACAAAGAGATGGAGCAGAAGGGCTGGCTCGAGATGGCTAACCTGATCAACGGCTCGTCATCGGGTACCTACGGACAGATGTACCGCCTGATGGACCAATATAACAAGAGCAATGGCCAGTTCGGTCTGGAAAACACCCGTGCGGCCATGAACGCCTACCTGCGCAATGCCGAGCTGAACAACACTGACTGGTTCGACCTGCTGTTCAACAACAACATCATGCAGAACCATGCCGTGAGTATCAGCGGCGGTACCGACAAGGGTTCGTTCTACACGTCGGTGTCGTTGCTCAACGACCCGGGCTGGTACAAGCAAAGTACTGTGGAGCGTTACACGTTCAACAGCAATGCCATCTACCAGATCACCGACAAGATTCGCGTGAAGATTTTGAACAGCGACAGCTACCGCCGTCAGCGTGCTCCGGGCACCCTGGCCCAGAACGTGGACGTGGTGAGTGGTAACGTGAGCCGCTCGTTCGATATCAACCCCTACAGCTTCTCGCTGAACTCGAGCCGCGCACTCGACCCCACGCTCACCTATCGTCGTAACTACACCGACTTCAACATCTTCCATGAATTGGAGCACAACTACATCGACTTGAATGTGCTCGATGTGAAGTTCCAGGGTGAGTTGCAAATCAAGCCCATCATCAAGCAAGACCAGACGCTCGAAATCAACCTGCTGGCCAGCTACCGCTACAGCAACTCGGAGCAGAACCACTATGTGATGGACAACAGTAACCAGGCCATGGCCTACCGTGCCGGTGTTGACCCCGAGGATGCTATCGTGTGTGCCAGCAACACCTACCTGTACACCGACCCCGATGAGCCCAACGCGCTCCCCGAGACGGTGCTCCCCAGCGGTGGTATGCTGTTCTATAACAAATACACCATCACGCAGGTCGACTTCCGTGCCCAGGCACAATATATGAAGAATTTCAACGACAAGCACATGTTCCAGATCATGGCCGGTGCCGAGGCGAGCCGCGTCGACCGCTACTCGCAGAGCTTCGAGGGCTGGGGCATTGAATACAGTGGTCACTTGACCAGTGTGCGCTCCACGCTGTTCAAGCAGAAAGAGGAGGAGAACGGCACCTACTTCAGCGACTCGCGTGGCTACCGCCGCAATGCCGCCTTCTACGCATTGGCCACTTATAGCTACATGGGCAAGTACATCTTCAACGCCACGGGCCGTTACGAGGGTTCGAACCTGATGGGCCGCACGCGTCAGAGCCGCTGGCTGCCCACGTGGAACCTTTCGGCAGCCTGGAACGTGCACGACGAGGCCTTCTTCCAGGAGGCACCGTTCAAGCGCTGGTGGAACACCGCCAAGCTGCGTCTGTCCTACTCGCTCACCGGCGAGAGCGGCCCCACGAGCTTGGCTAATGCCGAAGCACTCTACTACCCCTACCATCCGTGGCGTCCCGAGACCGAGACCAAGGAGGTGGGTATCGGCCTGAACGGCTTGGCCAACGAGGAGCTGAGCTACGAGAAGAAGCATGAGTTTGACATTGGTTTGGACCTGGGTTTCGTGGGCAACCGCATCAACCTAGAGTTCGACTGGTACAAGCGTAACAACTTCGACCTGATTGGCCGCATCAACACCACGGGTGTGGGCGGTTTCATCAGCAAGTATGCCAACGTGGCCGAGATGAAGTCGCACGGTGTGGAGTTCACGCTGTCGACCCGCAACATCGACCCGGCCAACCCCGCCGACTTCAGCTGGAACACCGACTTCACGTTCTCGTACGCGAAGACGAAGATCACCAAGCTCGACTCGCGCAGCAACGTCATCCAGCTGGTGCAAGGCACTGGCTTCCCCCTCGAGGGTTATCCCCACCGTGCCGTGTTCTCGATCCCGTTTGTGGGTCTTGACAACCATGGTGTGCCCCAAATCATCAACCAGGACGGCGAAGTCACCACCAGCGACATCAACTTCCAGGAGTATGAGAAGCTCGACTTCCTCAAGTATGAGGGTCCCGTGGATGCTCCCTACTCGGGCGGTTTCGGCAACATGTTTGGCTGGAAGGGCTTGCACCTGAACGTGTTCATCACCTACTCGTTTGGCAACATCCTGCGTCTGACCCCCACCTTTGGTGCTGCCTACAGCGACCAGCGCGCTATGCCCAAGGAGTTCAAGAACCGCTGGGTGATTCCCGGCGATGAGCAGCTGACCGACATCCCTGGCATCGCCTCGCGCCGCCAGACCTACAGCGACCCCTACATCAGCTATGCTTACAATGCCTACAACTACAGCACGGCCCGCATCGCCGATGGCGGTTTCATCCGTCTGAAAGAGGTGTCGCTCACCTACGACCTGCCCAAGACCTTCCTGAGCAAGCTGCGCATGACCAGCGCATCGGTGAAGCTCGCAGCCACCAACATCTGCCTGCTCTATGCCGACAAAAAGCTCAACGGCGAGGATCCCGAGTTCTTCAACACTGGTGGTGTGGCATCGCCCAACCCCAAGCAGATCACCTTCACGCTGCGTTTCGGACTCTAATTCATCAAGTGTGTTGAACCATTAAGAGCTATATATAGATATGAAATTGAAATATGCATCAATGATTGCCGGACTCGGCCTGCTGGCCCTGTCGTCGTGCAACGATTACCTGGACAAGACGCCCGACACGCGCGTCTATCTGCAAAATGTGGACCAGCTGCGCCAGCTGCTCGTCGACGGCTACATGGGCAACGACTATGTGTGCGTGTGCGAGCTGTCGAGCGACAACATGGTCGACAACACCGCCCCCGACAAGAGCGGCAACCGCTACAATCTGGCGGCCTATGACCTGGCCGACAACCAGCTGTTTGCCTGGGAGGATGTGACGCTGGGCACCGGCGAGGACACGCCCTACTCGGTGTGGAACTCGTGCTATGCCGCCATTGCCAACGCCAACGCGGCCCTGGACCGCGCCGCCGAGTTTGAGGCCAACATGGCCGACGACAACGGCCCGCTCTCCTACACCGACTCGCTGAAGCTGCAAGCCGTGAAGGGTGAGGCTTACCTGATTCGTGCCTACCACCACTTCATTCTGGCCAACGTGTTCTGCATGCCCTATGCCGGACCGGTTGATGGCAAGAACCAGCAGGGACTGCCCTATATGAAGAAGTGTGAAACCACCGTGAGTCCAAAGTATGAGCGTGGCAATCTGGCCGACTTCTATGCCAACATCCAGGAAGACCTGGAAAAGGGATTGAAGCTGGTGAGCGACCAGTTCTACGAGGTGCCGCGTTACCACTTCAACCGCAATGCTGCCCATGCGTTTGCATGCCGATTCTATCTATGGACGCGCGACTACAAGCGCGCCAAAGAAGAAGCCGACATCGCCCTGGGCGACAACCCGGCTGTGAACATGAACCCCGTGTGGCGTCGCAGCGACCTGTATTCGGGCGAGGATCATGTGCGTGCCAACTGCGGCATCACCAACCCGTCGATTTACATGTCGATTGCCACCTACTCGACGTTCAGCCGTCGTCCGGGTGACCGCTATGGCTGCAAGGACAACGCCGCCAGCGGCACCTTCCGCGGCCCTGGCCCCACCTGGAGCAACTACCACCCCTGCTTTACGGGCATGGTTTTCTACCGTGGATCCACCGAGTATGGCACAATGTTCTTTGCCAACTGTGGCGAGCTGTTTGAGTACACCGACAAGCTGGCGGGCATTGGCTACGTGCACATGATGCGCAACGAGTTTACCGTTGAGAAATGCCTGCTCGAGCGTGCCGAGGCCAACCTGTTCCTGGCCGAAGTGCCCGGCAACAATGCCGATGATTATTATGCCGCTGCGTTGGCCGACCTGAAGCTGTGGCTCGACAACCGCAACGACTGCGTGAACAAGTCTAGTTCCAACAGCGCGCTCACCGAGGGTGCCATCCAGCGCTTCTACAGCAAAGACCCGGCACAGAACTACGAGATCAACAAGCCGATGCACATCGACGAGGTGTTCTACAGCGACGTGTATCACGTGACCGAGCGCATGATCCCCTACCTGCAGTGTGTGCAGCACTTCCGCCGCATCGAGACCGTGCACAAGGGCGACCGCTGGTTCGACATCAAGCGCTACGGCATCGAACTCACCCACCACATCGGCACCAACCGCGTGGAGACCCTCACGCTCAACGACAAGCGCCGCGCCATCCAGCTGCCCTACGAGGTGTGGATTGCCGGACTGGAGAAGAACGTGCGCGACGATATCCCCAATGGCGACGTGAATCCCGGCGTGGAACCCGTGAAGTGACAGTTCGACAACATGACAATCATTAATCAAAACTGATGAACATGAAAAAGTCAAAATTATATTTCATCTCGCTTCTGCTTGGCGGAGTGGCGCTGCTGTCGCTCCCCTCATGTAGCGACGACAAGTTCGGCGAGTCGATCTTCCCCGAAGAAGAAGACGTGCTCGATCCCAACTCGGTGACTTACGAGTTCGACAAATGGCTCGAAGAGAACTACCGCAAGCCCTACAATGTGGACTATATCTACAAGATGGAGGACGTTGGCACCAACATGAACTACAACCTCATCCCGGCCGACTACGACAAG
>JAFYCU010000293.1 GCA_017545095.1 Muribaculaceae bacterium
GACCTCGCCCTCACCGGCGAAATCTACACCCGTGGGTCGTGGGGCCTGTCGGCGCAGAGCAACTACAGCAAGCGTTACAAGTTCCACGGCAACTTCAGCGTGAACTACCTCACCACGGTGACGGGCGACAAGGGCGACCCCGACTACGCGAAGATGCACAACTTTCAGGTGTTGTGGAGCCACAGTCAGGATGCCAAGGCCAACCCCAACCTCACGCTGTCGGCCAGCGTGAACTTCGCCACCAGCGGCTACTCGCGCAACAACCTCGACACCTACTACACCAATGCCTTTACCGAGAACACCAAGAGCAGCACGGTGAACATGACCTACAAATTTCCTGGCACCAAGTGGAGTCTGTCGGCCACGGCGAGCGTGAGTCAGCGCAGTGCCGACAGCACGCTGAGCGTGCAGTTCCCTGACTTCACACTCACCATGTCGCAGTTGGCTCCCTTCAAGCGCAAGCGCGTGGTGGGCGATGAGCGGTGGTACGAGAAAATCAAAATCAGCTACCGCGGACAATTCCGCAATTCGCTCACGGCCAAGCAAAGCGAGTTCCTGCACAAGAATCTGGTCAAGGACTGGCGCAACGGCATGAGCCACACAATGCCCATCAACGCCACATTCAACGTGCTGAAATACATCAACATCACGCCCACGCTCACGCTCAACGACCGCATGTACACAAGCAAAATACGCCGCCAGTGGGATCCCAACGCCAGTGCCGAGGTGCAGGACACCACCTATAGCTTCTATAACGTGTTCGACTTCAACTTCTCGCTGTCGCTCAACACCAAGCTCTACGGCTTCCTCAATGCGTCGAAGCTCACCGGTGGCCGGGTGGCGATGATTCGCCACGTGATCACACCCACGGTGAGTTTCTCGGCCCGGCCTGACTTCGGTGCCCCATTCTGGGGTTACTATGGCCGCTACAACTACACCGATGCCCAGGGCGTGGAGCAGACGCGCCGCTACAGCTACTTCCAGCACAGCCTGTTTGGCAACGCTCCCGACGGCAAGAGCGGAATGTTCACCTTCACGCTCGCCAACAACCTCGAGGCCAAGGTGCGCAGCGACCAAGACAGCACGGGCTACAAGAAAATCTCGCTCATCGAAAACCTCACGCTGAGCCAAAGCTACAACATGGCCGCCGACTCGCTGCGGTGGAGCAACCTGAGCACCAGCATCCTGCTGCGCATCACCAAAGGGTTCAACCTGAACCTGAGTGCCACCTGGGACGTGTATAAATACGGCTTGAACGAATATGGCAACCCCGTTCGCATCAACAAGCTGCGTCTGTTCCACGGCGGCGGTTGGGGCCGCTTGGCCAGCACCGGCACATCGTTCTCCTACACGTTCAACAACGACACGTTCCGAAACCTGTTTGGCGGCAAAAAGAACAAGAACAAAAACAAGGACGACTCACCGCAGCCACAGCAGCGCGGCGAGGGCAACGATGACGACCGGCAACAGGGCAGAAAAGACAACGACGGCATTGAGTTCACCCCCGAGGGCTATGCCAAATGGGACTGCCCATGGAGCCTCACGTTCAACTACTCGGTGAGCTACGGCTACGGCTCGTTCAACTACGACAAAATGGAGTATAACGGCAAGTTCACCCACTCACTGAGTTTCAACGGCAGCATCCGTCCCACCAAAAACTGGAGTCTGTCGTTCTCGGCGAGTTATGATTTCGAACATCACAAGATTGCCTATATGAACTGCAACGTGTCGAGACAAATGCATTGCTTTGTGATGAGTGCCGGCTTCGTACCCTTTGGCCCCTACCGCAGCTACAATTTCCACATCGCCGTAAAGTCAAGCATCCTGCAAGACGTGAAGTATGACAAGCACTCCAGCTACAGCAACGGCGTGAACTGGTATTGATGGAATAGGCACTCAGGACATGCGCAGACCGAGTCAAAGAACCGAGATGGCTAACGAAAAAGATGCGAGATGCGAGACGCGAGACGCGTGATGCGAGGTGTAAGGAAAGTGAGAACGTTTTTACCACAAATGTTGATGCTTGCATTGCTCCTGTGGCGGGCGACAGGCACCGCATTTCCACACGGTGAGCGTATCAAAGCATCGGAAGGCGCATTGCTCTTTGTGTTGCCTCACGAGGGCAACGCCATCACGGCGGCTACCGGCGCGGCCGACCATGTGGGGATCGCGCACCACATTGGCGGCGACCAGGGCCTACTCTATGTGATTGAGGCCATCGGGCAAGGTGTGAGCATGACACCGATTGACTCCTTTCTCGTCCACAACAGCGAAGCCGACATCATTGTGAAAGAAGTTCCCAAACTCAACGTGGCACGCTCGGTGCGCAACGCTCTGCACTACGTGGGCCGCCCTTACGACTGGAACTACACACCTGGCGACAGTGCGCTCTATTGCAGTGAGCTGGTGCAGCTTTGCTATGTTGATATCGATGGACATCCCGTTTTCGGCACCACGCCCATGCGCTTCAGCGATGCTGAAGGATGCATCTTGCCGTATTGGGCCGACCATTACGGGCGTCAAGGAATCCCTGTGCCGGAAGGAGCTCCAGGCACCAATCCCACACAACTATTGCTACACCTCGCCCCACCCCAGTAGTAATGCGTAAAAAATAAGTTAGGAAAAATAGACACAAGAACATAAGCCCTTGACTGCGGTTGACATAAGAACACAAGAATATTATTATCAATTTCTTATTCTCCTCATTCTTTGTGCTTTTTCTTCTTTTGTGCCTCTGTTAAAATCGAGCAGTCAATGGGCGGCACCAAGCAGCTCACCGCCACAATTGCGCCGAGCAACGCCACCAACAAAGCCGTGACCTGGAGCTCGAGTAACACTAGCGTGGCCACCATGAGCAGCAGCGGACTGGTGACCGGGGGGACTTTGAGAACGCAACGTGCGCCGCTCACCCGATGGTGAGCGGCGCACTGCGTGATGGGCGAGAAACCGACACATGCGATGAGTATGCACATTTGCGGCTAATGGCGGAGAATCATATCATATTTACGTTTATTATCACCCTGTGCGTTGGCTGGGTGGTAAGGTGACTGAAATGTTAAATTCTAAGATTTTAGCGCCAAAATGCAAGGAATGTCATATTTTTGTTCTATATTTGTAAATTAAAATGCAATGATAGTCTCATGCGAACTGACATGTATACTTTCGTGCAAACCCATGTAATAACATTTAATCTATTCTTAACCCATAAGACATTATGACTATGAAAAAGTTTCTACTCACTGCGTTGGTCGTGTTGGGTGCCTTGTGCGCCAGCGGCCAAACGTTTGATGTGGCACTGCTCCGCTACACCATCGACAGCGATGGCACAGCGCGTGTCCTGGGGCTGAGCACAGCGGGTGCCAGCGCCAGCCCCACCAGCATCACCATCCCGGGCCGCGTGACCTACAACAGCAAGACCTACCGCGTGGACGTGATTGGCTCCGATGCCTTCAAGAACAACACCTCGGTCAAATGGGTGTTCGTCGGCTGGGGTGTGCGCTACATCTACACCAACGCGTTCTACGGTTGCACCAGTCTCCAGCAGATGCACCTGCCCAGCTCGGTCAAGAGCATTAATTCCAAGGCATTCGCCGGCTGCCCCAAGCTCGGCCAGTTCGACATTTCGTGCCAAACGCCACCGAGTCTTTCCAGCGATGCGTTTCAGGATGCCAAGAAACCCTCGCTGCTCACGTCCACATCAGCCGGTGAGGATGCCTTCAAGGCCAACTCCAGCTGGACGGCTGTGACCTCCGAAATCCACAAAAACAGCGGGGCCGCCCACGACATATGGTACAACGGCCAGGGCTATGACTACATCAGCACCGACCTGGATGCAATCAACCCCGAAGTAATGCTCGTGAATTGCAGCAACACCTACGTGGTTACCCCGCAGACTGTATACGATCAGTGGCCCAAGGATTACGGCGGCGGTTCTGAGACCAACTGCTCCTTCAGGAAAATCGCACCATACGCCTGCCAGGGCAATACCACGATTACCGGTATCGGTCGCGACGACACTTACATGACCAGCCTCACCGAGATTGGCAAATACGCTTTTGATGGCTGCACCTCGATGCAATATGCCTACACCGATGCCAAGTCTATTGGCACCGGTGCCTTCCGAAATTGCACCAACCTGACGACCCTGAAGCTCTACTACACCGCTGGCGAGAGCAGCGGCGTTCAGACCATCGGTGAGGATGCCTTCCGCAACACCGGCCTGACAAGCCTCTATATCCCGTCGAGCGTGACCAGCATCGGCGCGGGAGCGTTCTGCCAAACCACCTCGCTGTCGACCATCAGTGTGAGCGGCAGCAACTCATACTACGCCCACAGCGGCGGCGGCTGGCTGATGAACAAGAGCTTCACCACCGTGGTGCAGGTGCCCGGTGCCAGCACAGTGAGCGGTTTTGTGAACGGCACCACCTCAATCAACTCAAAGGCTTTCTACGGCAACAACAAGATCACAGCTCTCTGGGTACCCTATGGAGTAACCTACATCGGATCCTTTGCCTTTGGCAACATGCCGAACCTCAACGCGCTGAAGATTCCCAGCTCGGTAACCAGCCTGCACCAATACGCGCTGGACTACCTCAAGAACCTGTATGACCTCTACGTCAACTTTACCACGCCTCCCAGCTCAATCACCAACGCCAGCTCATCGCTCGACCAGATTCGCAAGGCCTGCCGCCTGCATGTGCCGCATGGCTACGTGAGTTCTTACAAGAACGCCGCCCGTTGGAACCAGATGACCACCGTCGATGAGGCCGCATTCGACATCGTCTATAACAACCTCTACTTCACTGTGAAAAACAACAGCAGCTACACCGACAGCAGGTGCAGTCCTCTGCCACCAACGGCTATGTGTACCTTGTCAAGGGCTACTATGCCAACAGCGCCGGCGTTTCGCAGCCCAGCGGTGGATACACCATCCCCAACACCGTGAGCGACAACGGCAAGACCTTTATCGTTGCCGGTATCGAAGACCGTGTGTTCAGCGGCAACACGGGCCTCACCAGTATCAGTGGTGGTGCCGGTGTGAGGTGGATCAACGATTATGCCTTCTACGGCTGCACCAATCTCACCAAGAGCTCGATTCCCTATCCCTCCTACTTGGGCAAATGCGTGTTTATGAACAGCAGCAAGCTGGCCGATATTGCCCTGGGCGACCGCCTGGCGACCATCGAAGAGTTCGCTTTCTCGGGCACGGCCATCAAGCAGCTCATCATGCCCAACACGGTGAGCAAAATCGGCACCCAGTTCGTGTATGAGTGCAACTCGCTCGACTCCATCAAGCTCTCGACCAGCCTGACCGAGATTCCCATGTATGCCTTCTCGAAGTGCCGTGCGAAGTACATTATGATTCCCTATGGTGTGAAGACCATCGGCGTGGCCATCGTGGCCAACCAGGACTACAGCTATGCTGTGCCTCATGTGGTGGTCATCCCCAGCTCGGTGACCTCGCTCAACGCCAACGCGTTCAAGTTTGCCGACAAACTTGGGGCTATTTACCTGAACATTCCTCACGACCGATTCAAGACCACCAGCGAGAACTGGATACGCTCTGGCAGTAACTACAACCACAAGGGCACCACAGTGCGCGTGCCCGTGGGGCAGGTGTCGGCCTATCAGGGCGACGCGGGCTTCAAGGCTGCGTTCTACACCAGCGACGTGAAGGCTGGCTCGTTCGACTTCACCTACAGTGGTACCATCAGCTCCGGCTACTACATGACCGTGTTGGATGCCAGTGCCAAGACCGCGAAATATGTGTATTGTCCCAATGACGTTAACTCCGCCAGTTTCGGTATGTCATCAAGCGAGAAAGACCCGGCCACCGGCATATCCTACAAGATGGTTGAGGTGGGCGACAGCTGCTGCGCCGGTCGCACAAAACTCTCCGGCATCACCTGGGGCGGCAACATCACCAAGATTGGCTCGCGGGCATTCTACGGCTGCACTGGCTTGACGGGTGAAATCACCATTCCCGACCAGATGACCACTATGGGCGGTTACGCCTTCTACAACTGCTCGAATCTCTCCTCTATCTACATCCCGCGCAGCAGCGTGGCCCCGATGAGCTCATATTTCTTCGGGAACAACGCCAGCAACTTCCGTTGCTATGTGGACATGAACACCTACTGGACATATTATGACTGGGCAACGTGGAGCAACAGCAACGGTGTGAAAGCGGCTGACCAATTCGCACCCTTCATCAAGCCCACCACCGAATGGACGGCCATTTCGGTGATGAAACCCGTTACGCTGCCCACCAACGACGGCGTGGAGTTCTACACCGTGCCGAGCTACGACAGC
>JAFYCU010000294.1 GCA_017545095.1 Muribaculaceae bacterium
CATGTTGGTGAGCCGGGCATCGTCGAAGCCTGCGCCCTCCACACCTGCACGCCGCACCAAGCCAAGGTGGGCGAGGTGCTCGACGCTGGGCGCGTCAAACTCGCTCAATGCCTCGGAATTGCCATCGCGCAGCAGCCGCAACACGTTCTTCTCGCGCTTTGTCAGTTTAATGCGTTCCATAATCGGCAGCGAAATTAGCAAATATTTCTCAAACAGCAAAACCGGGGGGGCAGATTGAGCAGGCGACCCCGGTTTCCACGCATTTTGTTACCCGTTTGTTACTCGCGTTCGCTTGTTGCGCTTGCGGTAGAGCATCACGCGTGCGATGACGCAGTGGGCGGTGGTGAACGTGCGCCCGCCGTCGAGCAAGCGGCCAGCGCGTGTGCTGGAACTACTATGCTTCGGCCATCAGCCGCACCGGGGTGCGGCTCTACTATCAAGCGCATAAGCGGCCTACACTTGCCACCCATAGATGCAAGTTGAAAACATCATTTTAACTAAGTTTTGTTTAGATGTGCCAACTATTGGCTCATCGCGGCTCTAATTTTGCACTGTGAAACAAAAAAGAAAGGAGTTTGCTATGTTTACAACATCAGTGAATCAAATCGCCGCCACTGACCAGATTATCGCCACCATCGAGGTGGGCGGTACCACGCTGGCCCGCATCATGAGCAATGGTTTCAGCTGCACCGACGATGTGGTGCGCACGCTGAAAGGGCTGGCCGGAGGCTTTATCGGTATGGCAAAACTCAACATCCGCAACAAAACACGCGGCTGGAATGTGCTGCTGGCGTTGGCCTCGCACCGCACCAGCGGGAAAGCGCAGGTACCGGCGGTGCCAGCCTCGGTGCCGTGCGCCCAGGGCCGGCAATATGCCATCCAGTGGCCCTGAACTTGTGTGAGGTAAGGCATTCACAAACCCATCTTGCATCATGAAAATCACACTCAGAGCAAAAAAAGTCGTGCATTATTTGCGGCATAAATAAAAAAATTGTAATTTTGCGCCAGATTTCAAACAACGCTTGATGAAGATGAAACGATTACCGATGGCTGTGATGGCCGTGTTGATGCTCTCGTTGTGGTCCTGCGAGATGTTTAACGGAAGCAATGAAGACCGGCGTGACTCCATCGCTCAGCCTATCGACACCACCGCCATTGCCGAAGCGAGCGATGAGATTGTGGTGAAGGGAGAGGCCGTGGATGGCAGCCGCCGCAACATCTATGTTCAGGTGGGCGACAGCACCTACAGCTTTGAGCTTAGCCCTGGCGTGAATGTGCAGTGGCAAATCGGCGACACGCTCACGGTGAGATACAAGCCCACCGAGGAAGGCGACAGTGTCATCGAGGTGACCAACGCCAATGCCTGAGCCAAGCGTGCCGGAAATCAACACCAACCAATGCGGTAGTAGCTCAGTTGGTAGAGCATCAGCTTCCCAAGCTGAGGGCCGCGGGTTCGAGTCCCGTTTACCGCTCTAATGGCAATCAACAAGTTAGGAGATTTGATGGATGCATTTCCGTTGAATCTCCTAACTTGAAAATGAAAAAAGTGATTGCGCCACCCATGTGGCATTAAGCCACATGATGGTGTGGTGTTGCAATCATCAATGTTAGGGAAATTTTTTATCTAAATTTTTATAAGAAGTTCAATCAAAACAGATTCGACCTATGATTTATTCGCATGAAGTGCAGAATATGTGCTGCGTGGCCAAGGGTGCCAATCACCCGTCGGCACCCATTCCCGAAGAGGGCAAATGGGTGCGCTCCAAAGAAATCAAAGATATTTCGGGTTTTACCCACGGCATTGGCTGGTGCGCGCCTCAACAAGGTGCCTGCAAGCTGAGTCTGAATGTGAAAGAGGGCATCATCGAGGAGTGTCTCGTTGAGACCATCGGTTGCTCGGGCATGACCCACAGCGCAGCCATGGCTGCCGAGATTCTTCCGGGCAAAACGCTTCTTGAGGCCCTGAACACCGACCTTGTGTGTGATGCCATCAACACCGCCATGCGCGAGCTGTTCCTGCAAATCGTTTACGGACGCACGCAAAGCGCCTTCAGTGAAGGCGGACTCGTGGTGGGCGCTTCGCTTGAAGACCTGGGCAAGGGCCTCCGCAGTCAGGTGGGCACCATGTTTGGCACCCGCGCCAAGGGCGTGCGCTATCTGGAGATGACAGAGGGCTATTGCACTCGCATGGCTCTGGACAACAACAACGAGGTGATTGGATATGAGTTCCTGAGCCTTGGCAAGTTTACCGATGCCCTCAAGAAGGGTATGACTCCCGAGGAAGCACTCGAGAGTGCTAAGGGACACTACGGACGTTTTGAGAATGCACCCAAGTATATTGACCCGCGTAAAGAATAATTAGTGTTCAGTGATGAGTTATCAGTTATCAGAACCAAACTGTTAGACTGGCCACCCATAACTCATGACTAATGACTCTAAAAGGATAAAGACTATGATGAGAGAAGTGAAATTTGAGTCGCAAGACCGCCGCATGGCACAAGTGCTCGCCGCCCTGAATGCCGCCGGCATCAAAGATATTGAGGAAGCCAACGCCATCTGCGACCAGTATGGCATCGATCCTTACAAGACTTGTGAAGAGACGCAGCAGATTTGTTTCGAAAACGCCAAGTGGGCCTATGTGTGCGGTGCTGCCATCGCACTGAAAAAAGGTTGCCGCGTGGCCGCCGATGCTGCCGAGGCCATCGGCCTTGGTTTGCAAACTTTCTGCATCCCCGGCAGCGTGGCCGACGACCGCAAGGTGGGACTCGGACACGGCAATCTGGCCGCTCGCCTGCTTCGCGAGGAGACACAGTGCTTTGCCTTCCTTGCCGGACACGAGTCGTTTGCCGCTGCCGAAGGCGCTATCAAGATTGCTGGCAAGGCCAACAAGGTGCGCAAGCAACCGCTGCGTGTGATCCTTAACGGACTGGGCAAAGATGCCGCCAAGATTATCAGCCGCATCAACGGCTTCACCTATGTGCAGACCGAGTTTGACTACTTCACCGGCGAGCTCAAGGAGATTGCCCGCACCCCCTACAGCGACGGCGACCGTGCCAAGGTGAACTGCTATGGAGCCGACGATGTGCGCGAGGGTGTGGCCATCATGTGGAAAGAGGGTGTGGATGTGTCGATTACGGGCAACTCCACCAATCCCACGCGTTTCCAGCATCCAGTGGCTGGCACCTACAAAAAGGAGCGTGTGCTCGCTGGCAAGCCCTACTTTAGCGTTGCCAGCGGTGGCGGCACGGGCCGCACGCTGCACCCCGACAATATGGCTGCCGGACCGGCCAGCTATGGCATGACCGACACCCTTGGCCGCATGCACAGCGATGCACAGTTTGCCGGGTCAAGCTCCGTGCCCGCCCATGTGGAGATGATGGGATTCCTGGGCATTGGCAACAACCCCATGGTGGGTTGCACCGTGGCTGTGGCCGTGGACGTGGCCCAGGCACTCAGCAAGTGAAGCTCAAGCACCTGAGAAATGAAGAAAAATCCTGCCGAAGCGGTCATGCTTTGGCAGGATTTTTCTTCATCTTCATTTCGTTGGGTCGTGTCAGCGATTCTTGGCGCGAGGAGTGTCGTGTGTGGTCGCAAAGCGTTCACGCACGATGTGTCCCACGGCATCGTTGCGTTGCATGTTCCGTGTCAGAAACCGCTGCAACGAGTCGGCGAGCATTGAATCCCTGACGACGGCACGTCGCTCGGTGCGCAGGGTGAGAGTGCTGTCGGCAGCCGACTGGCGGTAATGACTCTGGTTGCGCTCACGTTCAGCCACCAGTCGTTGGTGTTCGGCCAGCACTCGTGTGTAGTCGGCATTGGCTTTCCCGCCGGCAATGCTCCAGTCGCGGCGATTAATCGTGATTGATATCTGCCCTGGTTCCAGCACAAAATAGAATGGTTTCTGCAAGGCATCGAATGTGAGGAAGGCCACACGCTCCACATCGGTCTGTCCCGAAAAGCGCATGAAGCTGCCCGTGTTTTTCGCTGTGCCCATCACCATTTGCCGTTGATATTCGCTGTCCACAACGTGCAGCGTGCAACTGTCGCACCGCAAGCTGTCGCCCACGTGCACCGTCACGGTATAGTTGTAATCTGTTGAGCCATGCCAATGGTTG
The DNA here is from genome assembly GCA_017545095.1 of Muribaculaceae bacterium. The sequence continues at coordinate 4,116 of JAFYCU010000294.1, forward strand.
CAGCCGCACAGCCCAAAACATGCCACCAAAAGCGGCAGCCCTACATATGTGAGAATCCTTTTCATGTTTTCGCTTGCAAAATTAGTGCAAGTTGAGCGAAAAAGCAAAGCTTGCTTTGATTTTTGAATAAAACTGGCTGCACCTCAGCAATCGAAGCAAGCTTCATTGCATTCGGTTTGCCCAATTTTTCCGAAACGCAGCCTAATTTCGACTGCGACAGCTGTCAACATAGTGCTATGAGCATCGCAGTATAATTCGTTTCGGAAATGCTTCAGAATTTAGGTATAACGAAAAAAAGTATCGAAAAAATTTGGTGTGAATGATTTTTTTCTTGTAAATTTGCAGCGTCGTTCGATGTGTGATCGGGCGAAAGATAGAATGATTATTAATTACAAAACGAATTTGCCTATAGAAACATCATTACGAAATAACTACAAAAATATTTGGTAATGAACACTTTAGAACGCATGAGCGATGACCAGTTGGTGTCGCTGTATGTTGGTGGAACCAGTGAGGCCTTTGATGTGATTGTTGATCGCTACAAAGACACTATTTTTACATATATAATCCGCGTTGTGAAGGACGAGTATATTGCCAACGACATTTTTCAAGAAACATTTGTGAAAGTCATCACCAATGTGATGCAGGGTCGTTACACGGCAAACGGTCGTTTTTCGCAATGGGTGTACCGCATAGCACACAACTGCATCATCGACCACTATCGACATGTTCGCAACGAGAATCTGCAATCGACCGACACCGGCGAGATGTCGGTGCTCAACCGCAAGCAATATAGCGAAGCGGCCGTGGAGGATGTGATCATCGACGACCAAATCAAAGCCGACCTGCATCGGTTGGTGCGCGCACTGCCCGACAATCAACGTCAGGTGCTGTTGATGCGATACTACCGCGACATGAGTTACAAGGAGATTGCCGAAGAAACCAAAGTGAGCATCAACACCGCATTGGGACGAATGCGCTACGCGCTGATGAATCTGCGCCGCATGGCCGAGGAGAACCACATCGCCCTCACCGCCCAGTGATGGCGATGGCGGTGCAATGAAATATCGAAACACCATGGGCGGAACCGCATCTCTACGTTGTTCCGTCCATGGTGTTTCAGTGGTCAGTTTTCAGTAACATACTTATCACTTGTTACTTATCACTTGTTACTTATTACTTGTTACTTCCTTTCCTCGTTCCCGATTCCGTCTCGGCGCAATAGTGCGTTGATATGTGGTTCTCGGCCGCGGAAGCGGCGGTAGAGTGCCATGGGCTCATCGCTGGAGCCGCGCTCAAGGATGCTCTCGCGCAATTCACGGGCCACTTCGGAGTTGAACACACCTTCCTCTTCGAATCGTTCAAAGGCATCGGCATCAAGTACCTCGGCCCACTTGTAGCCGTAGTAGCCCGCTGCGTAACCACCAGCGAAGATGTGCGAGAATTGTGTGGACATCATGCATCCGTCCACTGGCTCAAACACTCGTGCCGGAGCCATTGCCTGCTGCTCAAAAGCGGCCACATCGCCGTTGAATGGCTCGGTGATGGTGTGCCAGGCCATGTCGAGCAGCCCGAAGCTGAGTTGGCGCAGGCAAGCATATCCGGCAGCGTATTGCCACGATGCACGCAGGCGGTTGATGAGGTCTTGCGGGATGCGTTCGCCCGTCAGGTAATGGCTGGCGAAACTATCGAGGAACTCGCGCTCGCGAAGGAAATTCTCGTTGAGTTGCGAAGGCATTTCCACAAAGTCGCGATAGACGTTGGTGCCCGACGTGCTCACATATTTGCATCGAGTGAGCAGACTGTGCAGTCCGTGGCCGAACTCATGCATAAACGTGCACACCTCGCCATAGGTGAGCAACGAGGGCCGCGAGGCGGTGGGGCGCGTGAAATTCATCGTGAGTGTGACAATCGGGCGCACATCGGTGCCGTCGGCTTTGCGCCACTGCTCGCGAAAGTTGGTCATCCACGCACCGCTCTGTTTGGTGGCGCGGGGGAAAAAGTCGGTGTAGAGCGTGCCCAAGTATTCGCCGTCCTTATCGGTGACATCAAACACCTTCACATCGGGGTGGTAAACCGGGGCATCGTTGTTGGGGGTGAATTGCAGACCATAGAGCCGTGTGGCCAGTCCCAGCACCCCTTGAGTCACTTTTTCGAGTTGGAAATAGGGGCGAAGCAATTCATCGTCAAGGGCATAGAGGGCTTCACGCTGCTTATTGGAGTAATAGGCATAGTCCCAGGGCATGATGTTCACGGGATGCCCTTCGCGTTGCGAGGCAAAAGCGCCGAGTTGTGTCATCTCGGCTTGTTGTGCGGGTCGGTAGGCCTCGAGCAGCTGATTGAGCATGCCGTAGACGCGCTGTGGTGTTCCGGCCATCGAGGTCACCAGCCGATAGTCGGCAAAGGTGCGATAGCCGAATAGTTGTGCAAGCTCGAGACGTGTGTTGGCGATGTCGCGCACCAGCTCCAGATTGCTGAACTCGCCTTGTGTTCCCTGACGGTTGTAAAGACGATATAGCCGCTCTCGCAGGTCGCGGCGAGTGCTGTATTTCATGAACGGGCCATAACTCGGAGCACGCAGCGTGATCAGGTATTCGCCCTCGCGCCCGTGCTCCTTGGCGGCTTCGGCAGCGGTCTCGATAGCCGTGTCGGGCAGTCCGTCGAGGTCATTGGCCGTGAGCCACATCTCTACTTGCGCCAACTCTTTCAGGTGGTTCTGCTCAAACTTGAGCGTGAGTGTGGTCAGGCGTTTTGTCAGTTCGCGGAATCGCTCGCGGTCGGGGCCTTGCAGTGTGGCACCACTGCGCTCAAAGCTTTGATAGGTCTTCTTGAGTAGCATCCAGTCTTCCTGGTCGTGTGCCGAGCGGTCGAAGTGGTCGTAGACCTGTTTCACACGTTGCCACAGAGCCTCGTTAAGTGTGATGCTTGTGCCGTGTTCCGAAATGATGGGCGACAGCCGACTCGACAGTTCCATCAATTCATCGTCGGCATCGGCCGAGAGCATGGGGAAAAAGATGTCGAGTACACGGCTCAGCATCTGGCCCGACCGTTCAAGAGCCACGATGGTGTTGTCAAAGGTGGGTTTCTCCGAATTGTGGGCAATGGCATCAATCTCACAGTCGTGCTCGGCGATGGCTTGCATGATGGCTGGCTCATAGTCGGCATGTGTGATGCGGTCGAATGGTGGCAAGCCATGCTTGCCGGAAAACTCAGATAGAAAAACGTTGTTGTTGGTATCCATGAAGAAATAATAGTGAAGTGCGGCTAAAAACTGAAAACTAATCACTTCTCACGCGTAATCGCATCGATGATAATGGGCAAATCGTTGGCATCGATGCCCCGTGCGATGAGAGGTTGTAAATCGGCATAAATGGCCTTGCGCAGCTTGTCGGCATCGCCATTTTCCAAATCAAGTGATGTGCGATAGCTCTCGATGGCATCCTGGATGCGTTGCATGGCCATGAGCACGTGACCACGGTTCAGATAGTCTTGTGCTGTAGGTTTGTCTTGTGCGATGATGCGCTCATAGTATTCGAGGCTACGGTCATCGGCTCCCAGCAGGAACGAGCACCACGCCACGGGACGCCATGCACGATGCCGCTTGGTGCCCTCTTCGGTCAAGTCGGCCTTGAAATATAACTGCATGGCCTCATCGAGCTTGCCCTGTTCGAGCTTGCAGTGCCCCATGTTGATGATTGTTGACACGTTGCCGGGCTGCAAGTCGTCGGCACGGCGGTAGCATGCCAAGGCCTGCTCATAGTCGTTGAGCTCGCGGTGGCAGGCGGCCATGTGCTTGATGGTCCACACATCACGGTCATCGGCCAATTCATAGCGCTGGTATTGCTTCAGCGCTTCGGCGGCATCGCCCTTGCTCTGGTAGCAGAAGCCAAGTTTCTGGAAAGTATGCGGGTCGGCGTTGTCGCAGCTGTTGAGCAGGTAACCGTAGTATTTGATGGCATCATCATAGAAGCCGTTTTTGAAGTAGAACTCAGCCACCAGTTGCAAACCATCGGGCTGGCACATCCATTTACCGAGCCACGGCAGTTGGGTGAAGTCCATGTCGCCATCGAATGCAGCGATGAACTCGCGTCGGCGCGAGAACAGCTTGAAGAAGCGGTAAAGGTCCTGCACATACATATTGGTGAGTCGTTCGCGTTCGTGTTGCTTGTTGGGCAGTTCGGCACTTTGCATCTCGCCCAGCTCCTCGGTGTGGTGTTTGATTTGTCCCAGCATGAGCTGTCGCTGGCTGTAAGGCACGGCAGCCAGCGACAGGCCAAAGGAGTAGCGGTCGCTGTTGCACAGGAATGGAGCCTTCTCCACTAGCATGCGCAGCGGAGCCTCGGCGTCAACAAAGGCACTGCACACAGCCGAGTGATCGGCATGGAAGGGGAGAAACCAGTTGGATAGTGTTTGGAAAAACGGGAAACTCTTCAGCCGTGAGAAGGTGGAGATGAACACATCGCTGCCATCGAGCTGCATCTCGTTGAATTCCTCCATCTTGCGTGCCATGCCGCTATCTTCGAGCATCTGTTGCCATTCGGGGTTGGCTTCAAGGTCGATGATGTCGCTGCCTTGTTGGCGCATCTTGTTGAGCATGTCGGGACGCATCTTCATAAGGCCGGGCATGAGGTCTTGTTGCACGCGACGGGTGATGTTCTCGGTGTTGCGTGTGCGAGCGAGCAGGAATTGGGCCATGGCCAGGTCGCGTGGCAGTTGCGGGTCGTCGGCCATCGCTTTCACATGTTCGTCAATGAGCTGCGAATGGCTGGCACGTTTTTCATGCAATTTGAGCGCAATCATCACGCCCACCACAGCACGTAGCTGCACCTGTGGCAAGTCGCTCGCTGTGTAGGCATCGGCCAGCAGGGTGACCTTGCGCTCGTCGTACACACGCAGCAGCCCCAGCAGCAAAGCCGAAACCATCAAGCACTTGGTGTGTTCGGGCAGGTCGTCATCGGCCCAAATCGAGCCTACGAGCTGTGCCTCGGCATCGGTGGTGGGGAATGTGCACCATATTTTATTGAATATGGCCGTCTCTATGAGTTCGCTTTGTCGCGTCACGGTGTCGATGGCTCGCTGGTCGCGTTGGTCGGTAGGAACCGATTGCAACAGCTGTGATTTTCCCAATTCGGCACGATAACGCTGCAAGAGGTCGCTCAATGGTGTGTCGTTCAACTCACGACGCCGCGCATAGAACACTTCAGGGCTTAGTGGCTCCAATAGAGCTATTGCGCATTGTTCGGTGATAGTGCTCAACTGATTGGTGATGTGAGTCAGCACCTCGTGTCGCTGTGGGTCGGCAATGCCCTGAGCGAGATATTGCAGCATGAAGTTGTAGGACATCTGCAGCTGTTCCACCTGTTCGCGCAGCGACCACACGCCACTCTCGACGAGCATGGGTTCCAAGGCAGCAAAAGCCTCGTTCAACCGCGATTGCTCAATCAATGACTGCACCCGCTGTCGTGTGTTGTTAATTTCGTTGATATTCATGAGTGAAATTCATCTATAATTAATAGTGGCTATCGGCACGATAGCGGCTATCCATGTTGTTGCATTGCAAAAATCGTGCGCAACTGCAAAAGTGGCAGGTCGTGAGTCAGTTGAGAATCTCATCGAGTGCGGCCTTGCAGTGGCTGGGTAGCACAATGTGATGATTGCCAATGGGTTCGGTGAGGAAATAGCGCGTTCGTTCGCGGTTGCGCAGCTGGATGATTTGCTGTGTGCGGCACAGGGTGGGGTAGGTCTCGTTACGGATGAGCATCCCCTCTTCGGCAAAGTGACGGCTCAGGTCGCCGGCCACTTTGAACAGAGTGACCGGGCCTTCGTTCATGAAGCCACGCACCCCCACACCAATGCCCGACTCAAAGTGGGTGTCGAGTTCGTAACGCACCACCATGTCGAGTGGAATGGTGCAGTGTGCGAGCAGGATAAGTCCCGAATCGGGGTTGATGCGCGATGGATTGGCCTGAAATCCCGACACGCCCAGCAGCGCGTGGCTGATGGCCATCGACAGCAGTGCGGGCACATCACCCTCGCATCCGGCCACAATGCCCTGAGCGTTGAGCTTGGCCAGAGCCAGACATCCCGTGTTGTGCACCGCAGAGAGCAGGTCGAAACAACGCAGGGTAAATCCGCTCAGATTGTGCTGGTCCACAACGCGTTCCAGCGCATGATGAATGCGTAAGGCCATGTCGAGCGATTCGCTCACATGGGCGGGATAAGCCTTGGCCACCAGCTCCTCGGGAATGCGGCTGGATGCAGCGGCTTGCACCTCCTGCAGCAGCTCGTCCATGTCAATATCAACCAGCTCGATGCCCAATCGCTTGTTGATGATGTCGCGGTGCGCCGTGCTGGCGATGAGCCAGTCACTGGGACGGCCAATCACCCCGAGCCGGCATCCGTCGAGCCTCATGCGCGCTTGTCCGGCTTGTGTGAGCAGCTTGATGCGGCGACTCACAAACTCAGGCAAGCCGTGCAGCACCTCGCCGCGCAGCCCCTCGCTGCGCAAATACGACAATATTTCGAGCGAAGCTGCTAATGAATTGCTTTCGCCGCTCGTGAGCAGATAGACGGGTTTGCTCGATTGCGCACGAAGCCGAGGCAGCAGCTCAAGGAACTGGCCTTCGGTGCCGCCCGTGCGTACATAAATCAAGTCTAAGGCGTGGCTGCCATAGGTGGCGAATTCGCTCAGGAGGCATTCGTGGCTCAATCCCAGTTTGTCGAGAAACATGGTGGTGGCGCTGTCGATGGCGGCCGCGTCGTGCAGAACCGAAGTGAGTGTGTAGATGGCGGTGTTCATTTCTTTGCTTTAGCTTAGTTTCTGCAAAATTACGAAAAAAATGTATAACACGAAGCGATGAATGCGATTTTTGCACTATATTTGCGGCGTTTAATTCTAAAGAGAATCACCTATGAAAAAGTTTATTGTGCTGATTGTGAGTTCTTTGATGCTTTCAACGATGGCTTGGGCCGATGATGAAGACATCAAGCTGGTGGATCCCAAAACGTTCCCGCCCATCACTCACAGCATTATTTCTTCGTATTTTCCTGGCACTCAGATTGTAGAAGCCACCAAGTCAAAGAAAAAAGTGCGCAACTCGTTCAATGTAGTCCTCGATGATGGCAGCGAGTTGGAGTTTGACAAAGACGGGCAGTGGAAACGCGTTTACCGTGGTGGCAACCCAATTCCCCGAGGAATGCTGAACTTGAAAATTGCGAATTATCTCGACACCTTTCACCCCGATATTCCCGTGGTGTTGATGGAGAAAGTGGGCAAGGGCTACTACCATCTGCAGCTGGCCGACGGTACCGAGCTCACATTCGACAATCAATTCCGCCTCAAGGAGTAACGATGTTGCCAGCCCCACGCAGGCTCTTCTTCTCTCGCTGAGTCGGGTTCATGCTACTCTTCGAATCGATGCCCCATGGCAGGGAAGCCAGCAGGTGCTTCATGTGGCATTGGACCACAAGCTGGCTTGTGGCCGCGAGACGCTTTGCGGCTCTCGTGGGTGTAGTCTTTATGGCCCTTGGCTTTGTGGCTCATGCGCAGCTCAACACCGATCAGGTGATGCGCATCGGGCGCAACTCGCTCTATTTCGAAGACTATGTGCTCTCGATACAATACTTCAATCAAGTGATCAAGGCGAAGCCGTTTCTGGCTGAGCCGTACTTCTATCGCAGTGTGGCCAAAATCAGTTTGGAGGACTATCGTGGAGCCGAGGACGATGCCACGCAGGCCATCGAGCGCAATCCGTTTATCGTCGATGCCTATCAGGTGCGTGGCATCGCGCGCCAGAATCTGCGCAACTTCGAGGGGGCCATTGCCGACTACACCGAGGGACTGCGGCTAAGCCCCGAAGAGAAAATCTTTTTGATGAACCGCGCTGTGTGTCTTGATGAGGTGGGTCGGTTCGATGAGTCGCAGCAGTCGTTCGACGAGTTGCTCCGGCTCGACCCCAAGAACGACCGCGCCTATCTGGGGCTTGCCCACCTCGACCTGTCGCGGCGCGACACCACAGCGGCTTTGGAACACCTGTCGCACAGCCTGGAACTGTCGAAAAACAATGTGGGAGCCTATGTGTTGCGTGCCGAGATACTCATGCGTGCACGCGAAGACTACGCCGCAGCCCTCGCCGACATGGACGAGGCCATCAAACTCGAGCCAAACTTTGCGGGTTATTTTGTCAACCGCGCGTTTATGCGCTATAAGCTCGATGACTATTTCGGTGCCATGGCCGACTATGACTATGCCATCAGCATCGACCCATCGAGTATCGAGGCGCACTTCAACCGGGGACTGCTGCACGCCGAGGTGGGGGAGAACAACAAGGCCATCGACGACTTCACCACCGTGCTCGAAGCCGAGGACGACAATTTCATGGCTCTCTACAACCGAGCGTTGCTCTACTTCAACACCGGCCAGTATCACAAGGCCGTGGCCGACTATGACCGCGTGCTGGCCAAGTACCCGAAGTTTGAGGCCGGCTACATGGCGCGTGGCGAGGCCAAGCGCAAAATGGGCGACACGCGCGGTGGCAATGCCGACTACGACCGTGCACTGGCCATCTTCAAAGCCAAAAAAACCAAAGTGAGCGACTTCAACCCGGCACAAATCGAAGCCGACGCCGCCCGGCAGCGTGCCGAACAGCGAGCGCAATCGCGTGAAAACGAGCCACCGGCCACCGAGGAAGAGATTATCGGTCGATTCAACGCACTGCTCACCGTGGCTCCGGAAAACCCCGTGAAACCGGAGTACGACAACAAACAGCGCGGACGCATACAGAACAGCAATGTGGAGGTGGAGCCCGAACCGCTATTTGTGCTGTCGTACTATGCTCACGACAACAAACTCAACGGCAACACCGCCTATATGAAGGAAATCACCGCGCTCAACGACCTGCGCGAACTGCCGGCTCAGCTGTCGCTTGTGGCCTACACACAGCCGCTCACACCCGAACAAATTGCGCAGCGGTTTGCCAGCATCGAGTATTACAATGGCATGCTATCCACGACCGAGCCACGAGCCATCGACTATGTGGCGCGAGGCATGGACCACTTGCTGGTCAAGAACCCCGATGCCGCTATTGCCGATGCCGACCGAGCTATCGCACTCATGCCCGACTATGCGCTGTCCTACTTCCTGCGTGCCAATTCGCATCACCTGAAATGGCGCATGGCCAAGGCGGGTGCACTGGGCGATGACGCAGTAGCCGACAAGGCCGACAAAACCTCACAAGCCATGCTGCACCGACACGAAGAGCAGGCCGAACTGAGGGCAACGCTCAACGACCTGGACCAGACACTCAAGCGGTCGCCAAACAACATCTACGCACTCTACGACAAGGGGTGTGTGTGCCAACAGATGGGCGACCTCACCACGGCCATCAGCTGCTATAATGCAGCCATTGCCGCAAAGCCCGACCTGGGAGAAGCCTACTACAACCGTGGACTGGTGTATTTGAAAATGGGCAACCACGACCGGGGCGTTGCCGACCTGAGCAAGGCAGGCGAATTGGGCATTCTGCCCAGCTACAACGTGCTCAAGCGCATGAAATGAATGCCAGTTTGATGGGCGACAATATTGGGGCGATTTAGAACTTCAAGGCTTTTGTTGGGCACACTTTGGTGCATTTTTGGCAAAGAATGCACTCGGTGGCGTTTTTGCGGCGGCGAGAGTCATTATTCACTTCCACGTCCATGGGACAAGCCTTGACGCATTTGCCGCAATTGATGCACTTGTCTTCGTCGCACCTGATGCGAATGTGGGCGTAATAGCTCATGGGCTTGAGAAACACCGTGATGGGGCAGATGTACTTACAGAAGGCCCTGTTGTCCTTGAACGTGATGGCAAGCAAGATTCCCACAAGGTAATATAAGATGTTGCCTGCAACAAACAATAGGAACATTGTTGTTGCATTGGCCTTGCCAATGAAGAACAGCAGCAACACCACGGCAATTGACACACCAAACATGATGTAACGAATGAAGCCCAACTTGCGTCGTGGCGATTGAGGTTGCCGATAGGGCAGCAGGTCGAGAATCATCGCTGTCCAGCAGGCAAATCCGCACCAGCCTCGCCCAAAAAGCAACGGGCCGAAAATCTTGGCAATAGCATAGTGCAGCGTGCCTGCTCCGAGAAATCCGTTGAGCAGATAAAACCACAGTCCCTCGATTTGCATGTTTTCACGGCAGATGAGTCCGAGAAAGACAAACATATACGACCCTACGGTAAACTGGCAGAACTCTCGGGCATACTTCCACCCCCGGGCAAACAACACGCCCGAAATGCCTATACACACGCCGATATAGGAGAAGTTCAACAAGAAAAACAGATTGCTCGTTAAAATCCACAAACCGACGGCAATCAACTCGAACACGATGAAAAGCAGAGCCGTGGAGCGATACTTTTTGAATGCGGGAGATGCGGGAGTCATCATCACGTCAAAACAAACCCGAATTAGCCATCCGGGTTAAGCAATAGAAAATCGAAATCCGTTCGAATTAATCCCGTTCAAGGCGGTTGGCCATGTCGAGCACGATTTCCTCCACGCTGGTTGATTCGAACCCCAGTCTGATGGCGTAGAGCTTGCACATAGCCAGCTCGGTGTCGTCGAGGTCACCGTCAATAATCATGAGCTGAACCATGTCCTTGAGGTAACGCTGTCGTGTGGCCTCGTCGTCGGGCAGTGTAATGTGCACACTGTCGGGGTTGTTGATCAAATTGTCGAGTTCCTCTTGCGTGAGGTGCTCACGGGCGGCGATGCCAGCAATCACAGCCAGCTCGCTCTCGGTGGCTTTGCCATCGGCAAGGGCGAGCATAATCA
>JAFYCU010000295.1 GCA_017545095.1 Muribaculaceae bacterium
GACAAGACGCGCTATGTGTGGGAGCTTGCCAACCGCTTTGGCGACTCCATCTTCCTGAGCCGTCCGCGCCGCTTCGGCAAGACGCTGCTGTGCAGCACGCTCAAGCACTACTTCCTGGGTCACCGCGAGCTGTTCGCCGGGCTGGCCATCGACAGCCTCGAGACCGAGTGGGCGCCGCACGCCGTGCTGCATTTCGACATGTCGCGCGCCAAGAGCGACGACGCTGCAGGCGTAAGAACAAACGTCGAGTTCCAGTTGAAATGCTTTGAAGAAGAGTATCATATCAAGGACATTCCTGAAGGGTTGGGAACGCGACTGCAAAATCTGGTTCTCGCCGCCCACCGCCAGACAGGCCGCGGCGTGGTGCTGATTTTCGACGAGTACGATGCCCCGGTGCTTCACGTGATCGACAAGCCCGAGGTGATGGCCGAGATCCGCTCGATGTTCAACGAGTTCTATGGTCCGGTGAAGTCGATGTACGAGCATCTGCGCTTCGTGTTCATCACGGGCATCACCAAGTTCTCGCAGATGAGCATCTTCTCGAGCATCAACAACCTGAAGAACATCTCGATGAACGAGCGCATGGAGGCCCTCTGCGGCATCACGGCGCAGGAGCTGAAGGACAACTTCGGCTGCGACTACGAGGCATTGGGTCGCCGCTACGGCTACACGCGCGAGCAGGTGGCACAGGCGTTGCGCGACCGCTACGACGGCTACCGCTTCGGACGGGGACTGACCGAGATCTACAACCCGCTTAGCATCGCCAATGCCTTTGACGACCGCGAGTTGAACGACTACTGGTTCGACAGTGCCACCCCCACTTCGCTGCTAAAGATACTCAACCAATACCCCTTCTCGCTTTCGGATTTGGAGAACCAAACGCTGGTGCGTGAGGACTTCGACCAGCCGTTCGACAACTTCGACACCGCGCTGCCCATCCTCTACCAGAGCGGCTACCTTACCATCAAGGACCACCACATAGAAAATCACCGCGACATCTACACACTGGGCATTCCCAACGGCGAGGTGTACAACGGCCTCTACAACACGCTTGTGGCACACTACATCGACGGCAACACGATGCGCAACACGTCGCTGATACGCGCTGTGGCCAAGGCGATGCGTGCCGACGACATCGATGCCGCGCTCACCGCTGTCCAGAGCTACCTCGCCGCGCTGCCCTACCACTTGAGCAACAAGACCGAGTGCGACTTCGAGACCATCCTCCACGTGCTGTTCGATGCCATCGGCATCAACGTGGACACCGAGGTGAAGAACGCCAAGGGTCGCTGTGACGTGGTGATGCGCACACGCGACCGCGTTTATGTGCTGGAACTGAAGATCGAAGGCACGGCCACTGTGGATGGCGCTCTGGCGCAGATTGACGAGAAGAACTACCTCATCCCCTACTGGAACGACCCGCGCCCGAAGGTGAAGGTGGGCGTAATCCTCGACCGCGACACCCGCACCATCAAAGATTGGAAAACGGTGGTGGACTGAACAGCGCAGAAATAAACGATAGCGGGCGAAAGTTGATGTTTTTACCCCAACTTTCGCCCGCTATCGATGTGTTTGGCTTTTTGTTTGGCAACTACTGCGAAGTTGTCCCTAAAATGATAGTTTCAACAGCTCCCCTACTAAGATGAGCGGTTCCCCCTCTAAGTAAGCTAATTTAGAGGGGGTTAGGGGGAGTATTGGGGTAGGAGGGAGTGTGATTCACCAAATCATTGATACCCAATCGCTTTGTTATACCCGTCAGTCACTTCGTGACAGCTCCCCTGAATTAGCTGAATTAGGGGAGCAGCTCAAAGTTCACGATTTTTGTTGGGTCAACTTCGCGGTAGTTACCTTTTGTTTTTACTTGCGTCGCATGGTGATTTCGCCGCACAACGAGCGGTGTAGCTGCTGCTTAACGGCCTCGGTGTCGAGACCCTGGCCGAAGAGGAACATCAGCTTGGTGATGGCGGCTTCTCTTGTGATGTCGTGGCCGCTCACCACACCGGCGGCGGTGAGTGTGTTGCCTGTTTCGTAGAGCGTGTCGTTTACGCCGCCGGTGGCACACTGCGTGACGTTAAGCACCACAATGCCGCGGGCCACGGCATCGCTGATGAGCTGGATAAACCACGGCTCAGTGGGGGCGTTGCCGGCACCAAAGGTCTTGAGCACGATGCCGCGAATGCCGGGTGTGTGCAGCTGGTGGTGCAGCGTGGAGCGGGTGATGCCGGGATATAGCTCCAGATACATCACGTTGGTGTCCATCTGCCGTCGCACGCGCAGTGGTTCGTCGGCCGGGGCACGGTAAAGGTATTCGTCTCGGAAGGTGATGTCGAGGCCTATGCGTGCCAGCTCGGGGTAGTTGTAGCTCTTGAAAGCGTCGAAATTGTCGGCACTCATCTTGGTGCTGCGGTTGCCGCGCCACAGCGAGTCGTTGAATAGGATGGCCACCTCCTGCACCGTCGGTTCGCCGTCGGCGGTGATGGCCGCAGCCACTTGAAGGGCAGTGATCAGGTTCTCCTCACCATCGGTGCGCACCTCGCCAATGGGCAGTTGTGAGCCAGTGATGATGACCGGCTTGCGCAGGTTTTCGAGCATGAAGCTCAGTGCCGAGGCGGTGAACGCCATGGTGTCGGTGCCGTGCAGCACCACAAAGCCATCGTAGCGGGCATAGTTGTCCTCGATGGCCTGGGCGATGTCGCTCCAGTGCTGCGGGTTCATGTTGGCGCTGTCGATGGGCGGGTCGAACTGGATGTTGTCGATGTCGTAGCCCAGCATCTTCACCTTGGGCACATTGTCGATAAGGTGCGAGAAGTCGAACGGCTGCAGGGCATGTGTCGAGGGGTTCTCAATCATGCCGATGGTGCCGCCAGTATAGATGATGAGCAGTCGGGGTCGCTGTTTGGTGGTCATGTTTCTGGTTGTTGTGGTTAAGTGGTTTTCTGTTTTACGGCAACTGCGTTGCCGTTTACACTGACATTATTGCTGGGTAGAGTGGGCTTGCAGGAGTGCCACGCGGTCCTTGACGTGTGCCATGAGCCAGCTGGGCGTGGAGGTGGCTCCGCAGATGCCGATGCGCTGCTTGCCCGCGAGCCACGAGGGGTCGATTTCACTCTCGTTGCTGATCAGGTGCGAGTTGGGGTTGGCGTCGAGGCATTCGGCAAACAGGATGCGTCCGTTGCTGCTCTTGTGTCCGCACACAAATAGAATCAGTTCGTGCCTTGCGGCGAATTGGCGAATTTGCGGGATGCGGTTGGCCACCGAGCGGCAAATGGTGTCGTAGTAGGCGAAGTGCACACCGGGGGCGATGTGTTGCTGGATTTGCTCCACAATCTGCTTGAAGCCCTGCAGCGACTTGGTGGTTTGCGAGTATAGAATCACATCGCGCGTGAAGTCGATATGGTCGATTTCGTCCACACTCTCAATCACCAGGGCCGTGCCTGACGTCTGTCCCACGAGACCGTTGACCTCGGCATGCCCGCGTTTGCCGTAGATGACGATTTGTGGTGGAGTGGGGTGGGTGTCGCGTGCCGAGGCATAGCTGGCAGCGATGCGCTGCTGCAACTTGAGCACCACGGGGCAGGTGGCATCGATAACCTCAATGTGGTTGCGGCGGGCAATCTCGTAGGTCTCGGGCGGCTCGCCATGGGCACGCAGCAGCACCTTCACATCGTGCAGCTCGCGCAGCTGCTCGTGGGTGATGGTTTCCAGTCCTTTCTGCTCCAAGCGCGTCACCTCGTTTGAGTTGTGCACGATGTCGCCCAGGCAGTACAGATGCCCGCTTTTGGCCAGCTCCTCCTCGGCCTTGCTGATGGCGGTGGTCACCCCAAAGCAGAAGCCTGACCCATGGTCGATTTCAATTACTGGCATCGGTTGACAATCATCTTGAACCAGGTGAGCAGGCATTCGTTCTGCTCATCAATGGTGAGGTTGGAGTTGTCGAGCACAATGGCGTCATCGGCCTGCCGCAGCGGGCCTTCTTCACGCGTGGTGTCGATGCGGTCGCGCTCGGTGACGTTGTGCAGCACCTGCTCGAAGGTCACCTCGGTGTCGCCCTTGGCCCGCAGCTCGTCGTAGCGCCGCTGGGCGCGCACTTGCGGGCTGGCGGTGACGAACACCTTCATCTCGGCCTGCGGAAACACCATGGTGCCGATGTCGCGCCCGTCCATCACGATGCCTTTCTCCACGCCCATGGCTTGCTGCTGGCGCACCATGTCGCGTCGCACGGCGGTGATGGCGGCGATGATGCTCACCTTGTCGCTCACGCGCATCGAGCGGATTTCCTGCTCCACGTTGCGGCCGTTGAGCCAGGTCTCGTTGCGCCCCTCGGCCGACGGGCGGAATGTGATGCTGATGTGTGGCAACTGGTTCACAAGCCGGGCTTCATCCACCGTGTCGCCATCAAACAGCCCTGCATCGAGTGCGTAGAGCGTCACCGCACGATACATGGCGCCGGTATCGACATAGGCGTAACCCACCTCACGGGCCAGCCACTTGGCCATGGTGCTCTTGCCTGTGGAGGAATAGCCGTCGATGGCCACTATAATTTTCTTTTTCTTGCTCATGACGAAAGCGTTTTTCTAATTAGCGTTGCAAAGGTAGTGCAAACCGAGCGAAATACAAAACAAATGAGGAACGAATTTGATTTTGTATTTCCGAGGAGCCGCCTACCTTCGGCGGAGCCAACGGTAGTGCATTGCTTGCAAAGTGCCAAATAATTCTCATGATATTGAGGCCATTTGCCCCATGGGTTATCTAAAAAAAATGAACAAATGGGCCAAAGACCGACTTTTAGCCTAAAAAATCGCAATAAATTTGGCAGATTGCGAAAAATGCGCTAATTTTAGAGCCAAATTTTCAAACCACGCTATTCACCATATTTATAATAAGACGAAATCATGGGATTATTAAGTAACATCATCGAGGCTGCCAAGCAAGCCACACAAGGCCCCGCGCCCCAGCAAGGACAGCCCTACTATCCCCAGCAGGGATATCCCCAACAAGACCCGTATCAGCAGGGTTATCCTCAACAACAGGGTTACCCCCAGCAGCAAGTTAACCCGCAGCAGCAGGGCGGACTGGGCGGCATGCTCAATGGCACCACTATGGGTGGTGCGTTGGGTGGTGCCGTGCTGGGCGGCATGCTGGGCAAGGGCATAGGCGGTGCGCTGGGCGGAGCCGTGCTGGGCGGTGTGCTGGGCAACGTGCTCACCAAGATGGGCAACAAAAACGGCCAGCAGCAACCCTATCAGCAGAATCCGCAACCGCAGCAAATGCCGCAGTATCCCGGTCAGCAGCCCATGCCCGAACAGAATCCGCAGCCGCAGCAAATGCCGCAGTATCCCGGTCAGCAGCCCATGCCCGAGCAGCAACAGTATCAGCAGCCGCAGCAATTGCCGCAGTATCCCGGTCAGCAGCCCATGCCCGGTCAGCAACCCATGCCCGAGCAGCAGCAACAGTATCAGCAGCCGCAGCAATTGCCGCAGTATCCCGGTCAGCAACCCATGCCCGAGCAGCAGCCGCAGTATCAGCAGCAGCAACAGATGCCGCAGTATCCCGGTCAGCAACCCATGCCCGAGCAGCAGCCACAGTATCAGCAACCCATGCCCGAGCAGCAGCCACAGTATCAGCAACCGCAGCAGCCAGTGCAGCTTCCGCCTTATCAACAGTTGCCCCCCTATGAGCAGCTCAGCGATGTGGCCAAGGGCGTGATTTGGGTCATCAATCAGGCGGGCAATTCTATGCCGGCTGTGCAACAAGGATGACACCGCAGTTTTTAGAATTATGAACCGAAAATCATCATGACAGATATGGAAGAGAATTATTCGGCCATAGCCCAAACGATTAAGCTCGTTGCCAAGACCGGCTTGTTTTTTGCCAGCCTCGATGGCAACTACTCGCAGGGCGAGCGCAACTTTATCGAAAATTATAAGAACCGTCTGGCGCAGGCTGGACCAGTGAGCGATGTGCAGCAAACGTTCGACACCATTTGGGATCACCCCATCACGCTCGATGAGGTCATTGGCGACACGCGGTTGTTGCTTGACCAGCTGCCCACCGTGGGCGACAAACAAGCCGTGGTGGCCTCGCTGGCTCACTACATCCAGCAGGTGATTTGGGCTGACGGCAACGAGCACCCCGCCGAGCGCGATGCCGCCATCGCCTGGCTCAACGCCCTGGCATAGGTAGCGCATCTCGGCAAAAAACATCGTTCCCTATTATCCCCCATTGAATCCTATTTAACCCCTTATAACCCCCAATATTATGGCATACAAAATTGTAGAAATTGAAGGCGTGGGCGAGGTCTACGCCGAGAAGCTGATTGCCGCTGGCATCGTGACTGTGAATGATTTGCTCGACCGCTGTGCCGCCCCTGCCGGACGCAAAGCCCTGGCCAAAGAGACCGACATCGCCGAGAAGCTGATTCTGCGCTGGACCAACCACGCCGACCTGTTCCGCATCAAGGGTGTGGGTCCGCAGTTTGCCGAGTTGCTCGAGGCCGCCGGTGTCGACACCGTGAAGGAGCTTCGCAACCGCGTGGCGGCCAACCTGGTGACCAAGATGAACGAGGTGAACGAGCAGAAGCACCTCGTGCGCCGCGTGCCCGCCTTGAAAGAGGTGGAGCGCATGATTGACCAAGCCAAGGAGCTGGATCCCCGCATGACCTACTGATTGCAGGACCAACCAACCATCATGAGCCGAGAACACTCTAGCCTGCGCTGACGAGTTCTCGGCTCATGGTTTTACAGGGGGATGCCGATCGTGGTAGGGAAAACGGCATTGAGGGAGCCGCACTTGGCGCGAATCTGCTAAAAATCGGAAGAAGTTCTTTTTCGCGTGAAATGTTTGTGTGGCAATGGCTTTTTTTGTAATTTTGCCGCGAAATTCGTAACAACTTTCATTAACTGATGCCGCCCTCATCGGCGACAGTTTTAAAAGAAACAAGATAGAGAAATGAATTATCCTATTCTTACGGCCGAGGAAGCCGCCGAGTTTGTGCAGAATGGTTTCACCATTGGAGTTTCTGGTTTCACCGCACCGGGCAACCCTAAGAAGGTGCCCGCCGCCATCGCCGCCAAGGCCCGTCGCGAGCATGAGGCCGGCCGCGAGTTCAAAGTCAACCTGTTCAGCGGCGCGTCGACCAACGACCCCACCGACGGTGAACTCTCGCGTGCCGAGGCCCTGAACTTCCGTGCCCCCTACCAGTCGCTGCCCGAGGTGCGCAACCGCATCAACGCCGGCGAGGTGCACTACAACGACCGTCACCTGAGCGAGATGAGCCAGGAGTTCCGTTATGGGTTCTACGGCAAGATGGATGTGGCCATTGTGGAGGTGCAGAGCAGCACCGACGATGGCGAGCTGGTGCTGGGCACCGCCGTGGGCAACACGCCCACCTGGCTGCAGGTGGCCGACAAGGTGATCATCGAAATCAACGACCAGCTGCCCGAGAGCATCCGTGGCTTGCACGACATCTATATCCCGCTCGACCCCCCCGCACGCCGCGAGATTCCCATCTACCATGCTCACGACCGCGCCGGCAAGCCCACCGCGCACGTCGATCCCAAGAAGGTGCTGGGCGTGGTGCGCACCAGCGAGCCGCTGGGACTGGTGAGCAAGTTCACCCCCGTGGACGACGTGACGCGCAAGATTGGCGAGAACGTGTGCGAATTCCTCGTGAACGAGATGAAGCTGGGCCGCATCCCCAAGGAGTTCCTGCCCATCCAGAGCGGTGTGGGCAACATCGCCAACGCCGTCCTCGACGCCCTGGAGCACAGTGACCACATCCCCGCCTTTGAGATGTATACCGAGGTGGTGCAGGACAGCGTGCTGGGGCTGCTCGAGAGCGGACATTGTAAGTTTGCCAGCACCTGCTCGATGACCTTCTCGCGCGAGGCGATGATGGAGTTCTTCAGCAAGCCCGAGCTGCACGACCGCCTGCTCATGCGTCCGGCCGAAATCAGCAACCATCCCGAGGTGATTCGCCGCTTGGGCATCATTTCGATGAACACCGCCATCGAGGCCGACATCTTCGGCAACATCAATTCGTCGCACGTGAGCGGCACACGCCTGATGAACGGCATTGGCGGCAGCGGCGACTTCACCCGCAATGCCTACACGAGCATCTTCCTGTGCCCGAGCATCAAGAAGGACGACTGCATTAGCACCATCGTGCCCATGGTCACCCACACCGACCACACCGTGCACTCGGTCGACATCATCGTCACCGACCAGGGCGTGGCCGACCTGCGCTTCAAAGACCCCATCCAGTGCGCCGAGGAGATTATCGAGCACGCCGCCCATCCCGTCTATCGTCCGCTGCTGCGTGAGTATCTGAACCTATGCAAGAAGGGTGGACACATCCTCATGAACCCCGACATCGCGCTGGCCTTCCACAGCACGCTGGCACGCACCGGCGACATGCGGCAGACCGACTTCGCCGCCATCCTGGAGAAACTGTGTAAGTGATTTCACCGATACCATTGGGCTAATTCGCCCACAGGCCAATTAGCCCAATTTGACTCAATAGTCTCATTCGCCCAATCTTTGAAATTATGAAATTCTACATCGCCGAGAATGGCAAACCCGCCGGCCCTTTCGAGGCCGAAGAACTGCTTGCCCACGGCCTGACGGTGAACTCGCAGGTGTGGAACGAGAGCATGGACGGTTGGCAGCGTGCCAGTTCAGTGCCGGAGTTGATGCAGTTGCTCAACAACCAGCAGGTGCTGCAATCGCAGCAGTCACCTTACCAGCCCCCCGTGGGTTACGGTCCCGTGCCCAATCCCGAGGCTGCGCAGCAGGCTCCGTACCAGCAGCCGCAGCAGTCGCCGTACCAGCCTCCCACGGGCTATGGCTCCATGCCCAATGCCGAGGCCACGCAGCAGGCTCCTTATCAGCCGCAGCAGTCGCCCTACCAGCCTCCCACGGGTTACGACACCACGCCCAATCCCGAGGCCACCCAGCAAGCACCCTATCAGCCGCCGCAGTATCAGCAGCCGCAGCAGCAATGGGCGCAGCCGCAATATCAGCAGCCCATGGGCACTCCGCCCAAGGACTGGAAGGCGGAGTCGATCATCGTAACGGTGCTGAGTGTGGTGTGCTGTTGCAACCCCTTCTCGCTCATCTGTGGCATCGTGGCCATTGTGAATGCCGGCAAGGTGGGTAGTGCGTTCTATCGTGGCGACCGCATCGGTGCCGAGCAGTCGGCCAACTCGGCCAAGACTTGGACGCTTATTGCCATCGCACTCATGGTGCTCGGAATTATTTTCTCGTTCTGGCTGGCGTTTGGTCCCAGCGGCTTCATCAATGATGTGTTGATGAATCTGGAAGACGGCATGGAGATTGTGTGAGCGTTGAGACGAAGATAACTCAAGGCCGCTAAGCTACCCCGGTGGGTTGGCTTAGCGGCCTTGAATTATTGTGTTGACGTTGTTCACTTAACGTGCTTGTCGCACTTGCCCTGCTGCTGGAAGCCGGCATCCTTGTGCTCGCACTTGCCCTGCTGCTGGCAGCCGGCGTCCATGTGTTCGCACTTGCCCTGCTGCTGGCAGCTGGCGTCCTTATGTTCGCACTTGCCCTGCTGCTGGCAGCCGGCGTCCTTATGCTCGCACTTGCCCTGCTGCTGGCAGCCGCCGTCCTTATGCTCGCACTTGCCCTGCTGCTGGCATGCGTCATCCTTGTGCTCGCATTTGCCCTGCTGTTGGCAGCCGCCGTCCTTATGCTCGCACTTGCCCTGCTGCTGGCAAGCGTCACCCTTGTGCTCGCATTTGCCCTGCTGTTGGCAGTCGCCGTCCTTATGTTCGCACTTGCCCTGCTGCTGGCAAGCGTCACCCTTATGCTCGCCCTTGCCCTGTGGGCAGCAATCAGCCTTCTTGACTTTGTCAGCCTTGCATTCAGCCTTTTTCATGGCGCACTTGCTCTCGGCTTTGCGGGGTTCGAGCTTGATGGCATCCTGCTTAGTCAAGGCTTGTTTGCTGATTTGGTGCTGCTTGCACTCGCCCATGTCGCCCTTTTTGCACTCGGCTTTCACGGCAACAGGCTTGTCGTTGGTCTTGGGGGCATTCGCTTTTTGTTGAGCGTTGACCACGCCCACGCCCAGCATCAGAGCCAGACAAATAGAAAGAATCTTCTTCATTGTTATTTATTGGTTTGGTTCGTATTTAGCGTAAGTTGGTGCAACTGAACATACGGACATGTGCTTGTCCAAGTTTTGGCGTGCAAAGTTACACACTGTTGCTTACTTCAGCAAATGTTTCACCTTTTTTTCGATTTTTGAACATTTGAGTACACCCTCCGGTAACTATTCAGCCAAAGAGATAAGACAATGGAATCATTCCTGAAGTTGTGGCACCCACAACGGCACGTCTACCAAGTGCCGCCGATAGCATTAGTCAGCCGCACAGTGCGCACCAGCTCTACGAGTTGGGCTTTATTACTCATAATTGCATTTGGGTTGCAAGTGTTAAATCAAAGGCAATTATCGCGCAGTTGTCCCCACAATGATTGTTTCAACAGCTCCCCCTTTAAGTTAGAGGGGGCTAGGGGAGTGTGATTTCCAAATCATTGATACCCAATTGCTTTATCATACCCCTCAGTCACTTCGTGACAGCTCCCCTATTTTAGGGGAGCAGCTAAAAGCTCCCAATTTTAATAGGGGACAACTTCGCGGTAGTTGCCAAATCAAATTGACAATCTTACTGAGTTCATTTTCATGTTGACAAAAATAATGCGAATTAGTTCTCATTGTTTGCGCATCGTGATGTGTATCGAAACAGCCAATAAAAGTGCCATGTTGAACAAAAAAATGCGACCAAGCCATTGTCAATTCAAAAAATGTGCGTACCTTTGCACCGCAATTTTGCAACCACAATATTTAAATTAACGTAATGTACTTAGATTCAGAGAAAAAGAAAGAGATCTTTGGAACATACGGTGCCAGTAATACTGATACTGGGTCGCCCGAGGCTCAGATTGCATTATTCTCTTACCGTATTTCCCACTTGACCGAGCACTTGAAGGTCAACAAGAAGGATCATACGACTCAGCGTGCCCTTAAGATGCTGGTAGGTAAGCGTCGCAAACTGCTCGATTACCTGATGCGCAAGGACATCAACCGCTACCGCGCCCTCATCGCCAAGAAGGAGCTCGGTATCCGCAAGTGATGCGTCACGCACCATCGTAACCCACAGCGGGTGGAAAGGCCAAGAAGCCGTTCCACCCGCTATTTTCGGTAGGATGGCATCAACTTGTTGGCAGCAAATTTGCATAACCGACTTTTATTGGCTAATTTTGCCGCGAAAACCTTAATCGAGATGGATAAACTGGTGGTGCTATATCTGATATTAATTAATGTGTTGACGTTTGTTGTGTATGGCGTCGACAAGTGGAAGGCTCGCCATTATCGCTGGCGCATTTCCGAAATCACTTTGCTGCTGCTTGCCGTGGTGGGTGGCAGTGTGGGTGCCATTTTGGCGATATGGCTGTTGCGCCACAAGACGCAGCACCCGCTGTTCACCTGGGGTGTGCCGGGCATTCTGGCCGTGCAGCTCCTGCTCGTGTGGCTGTGCAGCGAGGCGTAGGTCATAGCTCACCGTGGGTGGTGGGTGGCCGCCACGTGTGGCGGCATGGTCAACGGCTTGCTTCTCGGTTCTTATTTTTTGAGAAAAATCGGATTTAGGTGAATTGTTGGCACGATTTTTGCTATGATTAACATCACAAAACTATAATAAACCTTCTATGTCGAAACGAAACAAGCATTCATCCAAGTCGCGTTACCTCGACCGCCTCAAGCATCGCGACCTTCCCAAATATCACCATGCCCCCGCTACTCCGGTTCAAGCGACTGCACCGAGTGGTTCGCCAGCTAAGGTGGTGACCATCACACCGCGTGAGCAACGTGGCGACAATGTGGCGCACGAGAGCAAGCCTGCCCCGGTGGTGATGATTTTCCAGAGCGAGCTGGACTATATCTCGCGTTGCATCCTCGACTGTCCGCGCATCGAGACCGGCGGTCAGCTCTTTGGGCATTGGACGGCTACGGGCATTCCCGTGGTGGAATATGCCATTGGGCCGGGACCCAGAGCCAACCACCAGACCACCTTCTTCAACCAGGATGTTGACTACTTGGTGCGTGTGGGGCAGACGATAGTGGATCGTTACGGCCTGCAACACATAGGCGAATGGCACTCCCACCACCAGTTGGGACTGGCGCATCCCAGCGGACACGATGCCGCCACCATGGTCAACAACATCGCCCGCCAGCACCTGCGTCGATTCCTGCTGTGCATCGGCAACTGCGACAGTCTGGGCCGGTCCACCCTCAACGCGTTCACTTTCCACGAGGATCATCAGTATGCCTATGTGCACGCGCCCTGGCATGTGATGCCCGAGCCGCTGAGTCCCTATCGCCAGCGCATCGACATCGACCTAGCGGCGGTTCTGCGCCACCCACGCACCGCCCAGCCCAGCCACAAGGCCATGCTGCTGGCCCAGCCGGCGACCACGAGGCCCGACTATGACGTTGCCTACTGGCTCAACGACAAGAGCAACAACATAGTGCTCAAGCGCATCATCGACCAGCTGCCCATGCTCGACCCTTCCACGCCCTGCACCGTGCAGCCCAAGCTCGACGAGCGTCAGCACCTGCACCTGCTGGTGCAGCGCGGACAGCAGCACGAGCACATCTACTTCCCGGCGGCTTTCCCACATGTGCCGCCCGAGGTGAGTTTCCAAACTGCGGCCGCTGAGCATTATCCCGGCGCCAACGCTCCCGAAGCCACGCAGCCAAGCAGCACGGCAGGAATATTGTGGAACTACGACGGGCACGACATCTATCGGGCTTTCATCGACTACTACAAGCAACTATTCTAACCCCAAAATTGAAACCAATATGATTGACACTGAACGCATGAACGCCGAAATCGCGGTCTTTAACTTCAACCGCGTGCCGCCTAATATCTATTGCTTTATGGACATGGGCAAGTCCAAGCCCTGGCTGGCCATTGCTGCTCGCACCAACAATGGTAACAACTACACCCTGCGCATTGAGCTGGACAAGTTTCCCAACGAGATTCCCAAGGTGTTTGTCACTCGCATGCTCACCACGCGCAGTGGCGAGCCCATGAGCGGCGTGAGTGCCTCGATGCACACGCTCCCGAGCGAGCACGGCCGCACACGCATCTGCCACTATGGCTCGCAGGCGTGGAACCCGCGAGTGACACTGTTCAAGATCTACGCCAAGTGCCGTCTGTGGCTTGAAGCCTATGAGGGTCATCTGGCCACTGGACGCGACATGGACCATTGGCTCAAGCATCAGGCTTGAGGCACATCGTTCGTTTCACCAAAATACAACGCAAACAATGCCTTACACCTACGACCCACGAACAGGAGAGTTTGTCGATACACCCGACAGTCCGCCATCGACCGGCAAACGCACCACACGGACGTCCACTAGCAGCCGCCGCAGCGGCTCCGACGATGGATGCGGTTGCTACACATGGTTCTGGGTGGTGCTGATCATGCTGAGCTTGCTCAGCATGTGCACTTGAAGCATTGCTTTGTGCAACATCTACTTAACTAAAGAAACAACCTTATTTTATTCATTCATTTAATTCTTACTATCATGTCACAGAACGAAAACATGCAAATCCTCGAAGAGGCCAAGCTTCAGGGCGAGGGCAAGTCGATGAAGGACCTCGTGTTCAACCCCTCCACGGGCGAGTTTGAGGAGCAAGACAAGGGTGCACCCGTGAACACGGGTACCGTGGTCACCGACATGACCAAGGACGGTTTCGCCGCCTGATGGACTCATGACTTGAAAAACACCCGCTACAATGGAAAACATCAACATGATTCTTGAACAAGAGACTTTGCCGCTCTATTTCATCGACCGGCAGGAACTCGACGACTACGGCCGTGGGGGCTCAGGCCCCCTGGCCGGTGTGAGCTATGAGTGGGAGGATGAGCAGGTGGTGCATCTGCGCACCCATGCCGCCCGTCATGCCTATGGACGAGTGGGGCAGGTGCTCTTCACCCGCGATGCGGCCCAGGCCATGAGTGCCGATGTGCCCATGGCGGTGCTCGTTACCGCCATGGGCGACGGCTTTGCAGCCACCGTCTATCGCCACGGCGAGCGCCAGGACAAGGTGAACTACATCCCGGCCCGCGAGGAGCTGTATTCCCGCAACAAGGGCATTCTGGAGCTCAACATCCTCGAGGGCAAGACAGTGGCCATTGTGGGGCTGGGCAGTTTTGGCTCGCAAATCGCCATTGAGCTGGCCAAGGCCGGTGTGGGTGGCTTCAAGCTGCTCGACTTCGACCGCGTGGAGCTGCACAACCTGGTGCGCCACACCTGCACGGCCAGTGAGCTGGGGAGGCTCAAAACCGACGCTATCGCCGACGCCATCTGGGGCAAAAACCCCTATGCGCAGGTGGAGAAATATCCCGTCGACATCAACAAGAACCTGCCGCTGCTCGATGCCGTGGTGCGCGACAGCGACTTGGTGATTGTGGCCACCGACAACAACACCAGCCGCTTCAACATCAACGATGCGCTGGTGCGCCATGGCCGCGTGGGCATCTACGGGCGCGCCATCACCCGTGCCGAGGGTGGTGACGTGTTCCGCTACCATCCTGGAGGTCCCTGCTACGCTTGTCTGGTGGGCAACGGAGCGGTGAGCAGCGACGAGGAAATCACCAACGAGGCCAGTGCGCGCCGCAACGGACAGATTCCTGCCTATATGTCGGCCGCCGATGCACAGGCCGTGGTGCAGGTGGGTCTGTCGACCGACATCCAACCCATTTGCAATCTCATGGTCAAGCTCGCCCTTATGGAGCTGAGTCGGGGCACGGCCTCGGGCATCAGTTCGCTCGAGCAGGAGCTGGTCTATGACTACTACATGTGGGCCAACCGTCGCGAGAGCAAGTACCTCAACTGGCACGCCATGCCCAATGCCGGCCCCATGCCCACCATTCTGCGATGGTATGGTGCGCGCATCCAGCGCAACCCGCAGTGTGTGGCTTGCGCCGGCAATGCCATCAACATCGGTGGCCTGGACCAAGGTCAGGAGTTTGCCACCCAGCTCAACGACAACTACGAGGGGCTGGAGCTGAACGTTGAAGATTCCACTCCATAGATTTTTTCATTAGATGGGGGCGGGAAAGATGCATGATTCCCGCCTCCATCATCATTCTGAGGTGTTGTCTGGACATGCCTCGAAACCACATAACAATAACGCACTTCACATGGATTTCAGTCAATTTTCCGACAAGGCACGCATGGCCGTGCAAAAGGCTTTCTCGCTCACGGGCAACTATCAGTTCCGCGAAATCGAGCCCGAGGTGATGCTCGTGGCACTCTATAGTGTGGGCAAAGACCTGGTGACCTATGTGCTCAATCGCGTGCAGGTTGACCGTGATGTGTTTTTGCAGACGGTGAGTGCCACGCTCAACCAGATTGCCCGCAGCACAGCCTCCGAACACCCCCTCTCGGCCGAGCTGGAGCATGTGCTCACGCGTTCCGAAGCACTTGCCCGCGACAATGGGTCGCCAGTGGTGTCGCTCGAACACATCTTGTGGGCATTCGCTGTGGAGCCGGGGCGCGTGCAGCGCATCATGGCCGACTTTGGCATCACGCCACAGGCCATGCAGCAAGCTGTGGAGGCCTATCGTGCCGATGATGGACACAGCGATGCCACACACGCCGACGAGGGCCATTCCGACAATGCCATGCTGCGCAAATTCACTGAGGACATGAACGCGCTGGCTCAGGAAGGCAAAATCCAACCCGCCATCGGCCGCGATACCGTCATTCGCCAGATGCTTGAAGTGCTCGCGCAGAAAAACAAGTGCAATCCAGTGCTTGTGGGGCCTCCGGGCACTGGCAAGACGGCCATAGTCGAAGGGCTTGTGTGCCGCATTGTGAGCGGTGATGTGCCCGATGAACTCAAAAATCTGCACATCTATGCCCTGCAGGTGGCTTCGCTCACCGCTGGTGCTTCGGCGCAGGGACAGTTTGAGCAGCGACTCAAAGACATCATCGCCGAGGCCTCGGCCGACCGCAACATCGTGCTGTTCATCGACGAGATGCACCTGCTCATGGGTGCGGGAAGCGGCAACCTTGATGCCGCCAACATCCTCAAGCCTGCCATGGCCCGCGACGACATACGCATCATTGGGGCCACCACCACCGACGAATATGTGCAACGCGTCGAGAAGGATCAGGCCTTTGAACGCCGCCTGCAGCGCATCAATATCGACGAGCCCGATATCGACACTGCCATCACCATCGTGCGTGGCATCAAGTCGCGTTACGAGGACTACCACCGCATCAAAATCCTCGACGAGGCCGTGGTGGCTGCGGTGATGCTCTCGCACCGCTACATCACCGACCATTACCTGCCCGACAAAGCTATCTCGCTCATCGATGTGGCCGCCGCTCGCATGCGCATCAACCGCTCGTCGTGCCCTGCTGAGCTTGATGACCTGCGGCGCACCATCAGGCAGAAAGAGATTGAGCGCGAGTCGATTCTGCGCGATGGCACCGACGATGCCGACATCCCAGTGCTGGAGCGCGACATCGCCAACCTGCGCGAGCGCGAGAACACCCTCAATGCCAAGTGGCGCAACGAGCGACGGCAGCTCGAACAGCTCGACCAGGCACGCGCCTATCTCGAGCAGCTCCAGCAGCAACGCGAGCAGGCCGAGCAGCAACAGCGCTACGACACTGTGGTGGACCTGCAGGCCAAAATCGACAATATCACCCAAGGTGTGAATCACTTGATGGAGACCATCAACAGTGATGAGGACACATTGCTCAAGACCGCGCTCGACGAGAACGACATCATGCAGTTGGTGACCGAGAAAACCGGCATACCCGTCAACAAAATCAAGGAAGACGAGAACGGCAAGCTGCTGGCCATGGAGCAGACACTGTGCGAGAGCGTGATAGGGCAGGACCACGCCGTGAAGGTGGTGAGCGACATTGTGCGCCGCAACCGCACCGGGCTGGGCGATCCCAACCGACCCATTGGCTCGTTCCTTTTCCTGGGTACCACCGGGGTAGGGAAGACCGAGTTGTGCAAGGCCTTGGCGGCTTATCTGTTCAACAGCCGCGACATGATGGTGCGCATCGACATGAGCGAGTATCAGCAGGAGCACTCGGTGTCGAGGCTCTTTGGTGCCCCGCCGGGATATGTGGGATATGACCAGGGTGGACAACTCACCGAGGCCGTGCGCCGCAAGCCCTACAGCGTGGTGCTGCTCGATGAAATCGAGAAAGCGCACCCCAAGGTGTTCGAGACCCTGCTGCAGGTGCTCGACGACGGACGCATGACCGACGGACAAGGCCGCACGGTGAACTTCAAGAACACCATCATCATCATGACCAGCAACTTCAAGGCCGATGCCATCTTGCAGGCGCAGCAGGCAGCGGGCAACCACGAGGCCCTTATCGCTCAGGTGCAACAGCAGGTGGTGCAAGGCCTTAGGCAGCGCATGAGCCCGGAGTTTGTCAACCGCATCGACGAAATCGTCATCTTCGACCCACTCAGCGAGGAGTCGATACGTCGAATCGTGCGCATGCAGGTCGATGCCAAGGTGGCGATGCTTGCCAACAACGGCCTGCACATCGAGGTCGACGAGTCGGCCATCGACACGCTTACACGGCTGGCCTACCAACCCGAATATGGTGCGCGCCCTGTAAAGCGCATCATCGACAACTACCTGCTCGACCCCCTCGCCACCAAGATGCTCAGCGGCGATGTGAGCCGCGAGCAGCCCATCCGCATCACCGCACCGGCCGATGTCATCACCATCATCTAACACCGCGTCATCCGGCCTCATGCACGCGCCGCACCGCCGCCAGCTGCCTTGTAAATTGGTGCAGGATTTGCATAGTCTGAAAAATCGAGTTACTTTTGCAGTGTGTAAAATTTTTATGGCTATGTGGAGGATGATTGTGAGTGTTGAGTGTGTTGCTGGCGGGGGGATAGCGGTCGCATACAGCAACGGGCCTCGCAGAGGGCCAACAAACACACAATTCGCTCATTGACAATACTATGCCATTTGCAAAACTTGAATCCTTAATTGTTCCCGATTGTCTTTAATTGTCTGATACTCAAGCCATCCGGCTTGCATTTCGCGTCTTATAAACCATCCATATGGAACGCCACAATGACCGAAAACTTGCTTTAAAGCTGCTAAACTCGCCCGAAAAACGCAAGTTTAGCAGCTTTAAAGCAAATTTCAGAGGAGCGAAATGTTACAAAAGAACCACCCCCGTGTAACATTCCCATGTAACATTTGACTGCACACGCGCAGGCCGGATGGCCGTGTCATGTAGAGCCGCACCCTGGTGCGGCTGGTAGCCGAGTCAACAAAAGAGAAAGTGTCGGGTGCGAAACACGCAAGAACAGGCCGGATGGTTCCGCCACCTGTAGAGCCGCTGCACGCAGCGGCTTGTAACTTCGTTTGCGCCAGCCGTTTGCGCGATGCAATCCCGCTTTGATTCGGCCGAAGTTACAAGCCGCACCATGGTGCGGCTCTACAGGTCAATGGTAAGCCCCTCCTTAGGAGGGGTTTGGGGAGGTCCACACCGGCAGGGGACTGCAAATCGTGCGCAAAAGCAAAAACTCCGTCTTTTGTTTTGCTTTTGTGCACGATTTGCAGTAACTTTGTGGCCAAAATATACAAAGACCTGAAACCGTATGGTCAGGAGTCCCCTTTGAAAAAGACTTGAATCAGTAGAGTGATAGGAAAGTTGACCACATTTTTGGATTATGGATATCAAGGCAGCATACAAGCGTTTTAGGCAATGGCAGCTCGACCCGTTCAAGTACGACGCCAGCAGCCAGGAGTTGCACCAGTGCAACAATTGCGGTAACGACTTCACGGGCAATTACCGCCCCGTCTGCTCGCAGAAGGAGAACGTGGGTCCCATCACGTGGAAGAGCGTGGCTCAGAGCATCGCCGAGGTGTGGGGCTTGCACAACCGTTCGTTGACCTTCTCGGTGGTGCAACTGTTCCTGCGTCCGGGCTACTTCATCAGCGACTACATCAACGGTAAACGCCAGGTGAGCTTTCCGCCCGTCAAGATGCTGGCCATTGTCTCGCTGCTGGGTATCTTCGTTGATGTGATGGTGGGGGCCAAGGACATCGTTGGTGTGTTCGACTCCGATTTCGACTTTGAGGGCGACAAGATGATTTACCTCGACAATGCCTTCGAGTGGATGAATGCCTATCCCGACTTGATGTCGATGATCATGCTGTCGTACCTGATTATTCCCAACTACTTCATCTTCCGTTTTGCACCGCGCAACGCGCACCACACGCTGCCTCAAGGGTTTTTCGTCCAGATATTCTGTTCAGTGATATTCCTGGTGCTGAATATGATGTACGACATCACCAGGATGGGGAGCTTCGTGTTTGTTTTGGGCGCTGTGGTGCTCTACGCCACTTACAAGCAGCTGTTCGGTTATGGTGTCTGGGGCACGCTGTGGCGATTGGTGGCCGCCATGACGGCGGCCATTGTGTTGGCAATGATCATGCTGTGGCTCGACTATTGCATTCACCTGTTCGATGTCGGGATACTGGACAAGGCCAAGGATGTCATCCTCTTTGAGCTGCTGACAGTTGTCGCATTCGTTACCATCCTGTGGAGCAGTTACTGGATCAGCAAACCCCGCCCCCCTAAGCCCGAGTCTGAACCCGACAACTTGGAGAGTGAAACCATCGAGACCCCTTCACCAGAATAAAAGCGGATGAGATTGTGGTGTCTTTGGTAGGCGGTCGGCTCGGAAAAGCAAATCAAAAAAATCTATTTTGTTTTGCACTTTGCTCGGTTTGCACTACCTTTGTGGTCGAATAATGCCGATGGTGATGATCCTGAGCTGGAATATATCAAGAAATAGGGCCAATGTGTTGGGCAACACGTTGGTTCTCAATGTGTTATTGCCCACCCATTTTTGCGGGCTTGAATTGCTGTAGGCCTGCTTGCTGCGCATGCCGCTATCTGGCGGTGTGTGCCGCTTTGCTTTTGACAGATTTATACCTCTATAATATTATCAACTCATGAAAAAAGTATTCGTTTTTGTTTTGGTCCCGATGTTCGCGGCATTGCTGCTGGCTTGCGGCGGAAACGATGAGCCTGCGCCGGTGAAAACCGACGAGGTCACCCGTGTGAAGGATGGCAATGGAAAGGTTTTTCTGGAAAATGGTGTATTGGTCGATGCCCATATCGATTACACGGCGGCGGAACTGAGCGCAGCCCTCACAGAACATGAATGGACGTTCGACTACGCCTTCTATTACGACAACACGCATGTGTCGGCGAAGCGGGAGGAGCTGGCCGCCTATTGCCCAACCCACATCCATGCCGACGGAACTATGGAATTCAACCATTACCTGCCCGATGCCAGAATCCGGGATATCACTGTGAAAGGCAAGGAATTGACCGTGACAGCGCGATTGCCCATTTACTCCTCGACTTATATTCCAACTGAAACCTATGTGGTTGTGGCGTTCAACCTGAATGGCGAAGGGGATGGGCTGATGATTATCGACAAGAAATTGGCAACCATTGCGCTGGAGGACTATGACGCCAATTCATCGTACATAAGAATGGTATGGCGAACTACACCCGACGAGTAATGATGAAAAGAACGCTGGCCCAATGGCTGCTGGTTGCCTGTGGCGCATTGTCGACGGCGGCGATGCCTGTCGATACGGCCCAGGTGGCTCCCGCCGACAGCAGTATGCTGTCGCGTGGGGTGCATCTCGAAACGGTGGAGGTGTATGGCAGCCGCAACAACTTCGGCGTGGCCTCATCGCAGATGAGCGCCTTGACGCTCAGCAAGGAGCAGATTCTGTCGGTTCCTGTGTTTCTGGGCGAGCCCGATGTGCTCAAATCCATTCAGAAACTGCCGGGTGTGCAGTCGGGCACCGAGGGCAGCGCCGGAATCTTTGTGCGCGGTGGCGATTACGACCAGAACTATATCACGCTCGATGGCTCGGCCATCTACAATGCCGAGCACCTCAGGGGATATGTGAGTGCTATCAATCCCGACGTGGTGAGTAGCATCAATTTCTATCGCGGGGCCTTTCCCGCCCGCTATGGATCGCGTCTGTCGAGCGTGGTGGATGTGGGCATCAAGGAGGGCGATTTCGAGCGTTATCACGGTCTGTTGAGTCTGGGCACGCTGTCGAGCCGGCTTCAGCTCGAAGGTCCCTTGTGGAAAGGGCGCACATCGTTCAACGTGGCTGCCCGCCTGTCCTATTTCGACCTGATTGCGAAGCCGGTGCTGGAGCATTTCTACGACCAGCCATCGGCCTTGCAGCCGTTCAGCAACATGCGCTACTACGACATCACCGCCAAGGTGGTCCATAAGTTCAACGAGCGCAACCGCCTGTCGGCCGTGTTCTATTACGGCAAAGACACCGACAACGAGTCGCCCACCGAAAGCCACCGCAGCGAAAACACCTTCGGCCGCGTGGATGTTTTGACCGAATTTCAATATCAGGAAGACGACTATCGCGCTAGCAGCAATGAGAGCCAGTGGAACAACCTGCTCACGAGCCTCTATTTCACGTCGTTCATCACGCCCAACCATCGCTTAAATGTCAATGTGAACTATAGCCAGTATGTGTACGACATGGCGAACAAGAACCGAATCGACAACAAAATCACCGACCGTTACCGCCTGTTCTACGCTCATGACGAAACCACCAGTCTTACCGCACATTCGGGCATCAGAGACTTGGCGCTGACCGTTGATGCCTCGTTGAAGGCTGGAGCAGCCCACTGGCTGCGCTATGGTGTCAAGCTGTCGAGGCAATGGCTCAATCCACGCACCACGGTATTCAAAGACGCCTTGGTGAAGCGTTACCGGGGCGGACTGAATTATGACGGCGATGACTCCCGGATTAATCCGAAATATGAGGAGTTCACCGAGTATGTTGACTACACGAGCGGTGAGGAGATGGGCATCAATAACCTTGCGCTTTATGCCGAGGACGACTTCTCGATTGTTGATTGGCTGAAACTCAACTATGGCCTGAGGTTGAGTTCCTATTTCGTCACCGGCAAATCTTACCTTGCCCTTGAGCCGCGCCTGTCGCTGCGTTACATGATTAGCGAAAACCTGTCGGTCAAAGCCTCCTACTCGCGTATGTCGCAGGGCATCCATCGCCTTGTCACCAACAGCCTGATCATGCCCAGCGACATCTGGGTGCCGATTACCAAAGATATCCCGCTGATGAAAAGCAACCTTTATGGCCTGGGCGTGAACTACGACTGGCAGGGCTTTAATTTCGCTGCCGAGGCCTATTATAAGACCATGGACAATGTGCTGGAGTATCGCAACGGCTCTTCCTACTTTATCACCGACCAAAACTGGCAAAACATCGTGGCTCTGGGCAAAGGGCGCAGCTATGGCTTTGAATTGCTTGTGGAAAGGAAAGTGGGAAATACAACGGGCTGGCTGAGCTACACATGGTCGAAGGCGTTGCGCACCTTTGACCGACCGGGCAATGAAATCAACGGTGGCAAGGAGTTTTATGCCTCGACCGACCATCGCCACAACCTCTCGGCCAATGTGTCGCACCGTTTCACTTTCTCCAAAAAGGTGGCCCTCGACCTGAGTGCTTCGTGGACATTCCAGTCGGGGCGACGCGGCATGGTGCCATACGCCATCACCTATGGCCAAAGCATAAGAGAGTATAATTGGCACATCCCCGCCACTGCCTATGGGGAAATCCTGTTCTATATCGCGGGCATATCAGTGCCTGATTATATCGACATTTACAGTGTGGCGTTTACCGATGGCATCCAAGGAGTGGCCCAGCCTTTCCACACATTCCGCGACGTGAACGACTTCAAGTTGCCCGACACGCACCACCTTGACATCAACGCCAGCCTCTCGGTCAAGCACCGGTTCGGCGAGAGCGTGATTGGCCTCGGCATCTATAATGTGTATAATCACTACAACATCAGCCACGTGTATATGGGTTACAAGCAAAACAAGGCGGTGCTGAAAGGTATCTGTCCGTTCCCGTTCATGCCCTCAATCAGTTATACACACAAGTTCTAATCTTATGAGTAAACTTAATCGCTTTTATATTTTAGCCATCTCGCTGCTTACCATGCTGACGAGTTGCGAGAAGGAGATTGACTTCAGCGGTCAATACGACAGCGGATTAGCGGTCTATGCGATTGCCGTTCCAGGGGATGCGTTCTCGATGAGAATCTCACGGTCGTTCACCGTGAACGACAACCCCACGGTGGTTTTCTCGCTACACAGCGGCTACTACAGCCAGCTTGACACGCTTTATCAAGCTCAAATCGTCATCAAGAATGCCCGTGTAGAGGTCACAGTGAATGGCGTGGACAAGTATTCCATGCATTATAATCCTGAAAGCCCTTATCCATACACTTGCGACTATATCCCCAAAGCGGGCGATAAAATCTCGGTTCATGTTTCGGCCGAGGGCTACAACGATGTGAGCGCAAGTGCTACGATAGAGCAACCCCAAAAGATTGAAATCCTCAAAACCGAAGTGGTGTATAAAGACCTGGGCGACGACCAGGCCGATGTAGTGGTCAATCCCCTCTCTGGCGCCACCGACAAATTCGGCGAAGACTCGGTCATGACGCTCACCTTGAAAATGACCGACCCGGCGGGCGAGCGCAACTACTACCGCCTGCGGGTGTGTGGCGTGGCCGAAAGAACACGTTTCTATTCCAGCGATTTCACAAGCCAGTTCTATGCGCTTTGCGATGTGTACACATCCGACGACATCATCTTCACCGACAACATGCTCACGAAGCCTTACGGCCAATGGGCAGAAGGCTTCAGCAATGTGTTCGACGACCACCTGTTCAATGGCCACGACTACACGTTCACCGTGGAGTCGCGCAAACCCCGTGGCGAGAACCAGCATGTCATCGTTGAGTTGCAAACCATCAGCCAAGACTTGTACTATTTCCTGAAGTCCTATATGCAGTTCCGCATTTCCACCGACGATGTTTACATGACCCCCATAGGGCTTTACAGCAACATCAGGGACGGTTGGGGCATTCTCGGCACCCTCAGTTACGACCGCCACATCATCTATTATTAAGGTAACTACCGCGACGTTGTCCCCATATGACTGGACCGCCTTTCAGGGCTTCGCGGGGACAACAGCCCGATAGTTGCCTCTCGCTTTTGTCCACAAAGTCTTGAGAAATGCTTGCATATCTCAAGACTTTTGACGAAATTCGCAAACAAGTTGTGCATAGCAGTGATGTTTGTTGCTTGATTTATTTCAATAAGCACCTGATAACCAACAATGTGCATAAACAATTCTAACATTTTTTATCAACCGATTGTTTCCGCCAACGGGTTTAGGATAACGAAATTATGGAAAAAAGAGGACATATTGTTGACGTTGTGCGTCGTGAGATTTACGATGGGGTGATAGTAGTGGAGGGCGACAAGATAGCCGATGTGCGACCGTGTGCGCTGCCACCGAGTGAGAAAGCATATCCGTACTTGATGCCGGGATTTATCGACAGCCACGTGCACATCGAGAGCAGTATGATGGAGCCTCACGAGTTCGCTCGCGTGGCCGTGGGACACGGCACCATAGGCGTGGTGGCCGACCCGCACGAGATGTGCAATGTGATGGGTGTTGAGGGACTTGACTATATGATTCGCTCGGGACGGCGAGCCACGATGAACATCTGCTTTGGTGCGCCAAGCTGCGTCCCGGCCGTTGGCGGTGATATCGAGACAAGCGGTGCCGTGCTCAACGCCGACGACATCGAGCGTCTCATGGCACGCGACGACATCGGCTTTCTGGGCGAGATGATGAACTACGTGGGGGCGCTTGCCGGCGACGAGCAAGTGATGAAGAAAATCGCTGCTGCACAGCGGCACGGCAAACGCGTCGACGGTCACGCACCAGGCCTAACAGGTTCCGAGCGCGACAAATACGTCAGCGCAGGCATCTCAACCGACCACGAGTGCTCGACAATCGAGGAAGGACGGGCGTGCATCAAAGCCGGCATGAAGGTGATGATCCGAGAGGGCAGTGCCGCCAAGGACTACGAGCAACTGAAGTCCCTGCTCGGTGAAAATCCAGGCCATGTGATGCTCTGCACCGACGACTGTCACCCCGATGACCTCGTTCACGGACATATCAACGCCATTGTCAAGCGTGCCATCGCCGACGGATTTGATCTCTTCGACATACTTCAAGCTGCCTGTGTGAACCCGCAGCGTCACTATCGCCTGAAATGGGGCCTGCTGCAGAAGGGCGATCCTGCCACATTCATCGAGGTGGACAACATCGGCCCGCATTTCCGCATTCAGCACACATTCGTGTGCGGCGAGGAGGTCTTCAGCTTCAATTCATCGTCGGGGGCCATTCATGCACAGACACTCGCGGGCGACGAGGAAGTGGCTTATCCAAACCGCTTCGTGGCTTCGCTCATCACTGGCGAGGACTTACACCTTGACATCGCAAGCGGCTACACACTGCACATCATCAACGCCGCCGACGGCAGTCTGCTCACCGGGCATGAGGTGGTGACCATCACCGGCAATCCACTCATCGACGCCAAATATCCCTGGCCCGAGGTGCAGAAAATTGTCGTGTACAACCGCTACACACCAGGTGCTAAACCCGTTGTGGGTCTTATCCGGGGATTCGGCCTGCGCAATGGAGCCATCGCGTCGTCGGTGGCTCATGACTGCCACAACATCGTGGCCATAGGGCTGAACGAAGAATATCTGGTGCGTGCCATCAACCGCGTGGTGGAGATGCGTGGCGGTCAGGTCGTTGTGTCGAAGGACGAGATGCTCGACATTGCCTTGCCCATTGGCGGCCTGATGTCGCCGTTGAGCGGTCACGAGGTGGCTTATCGTTGCCGCATGATCAACGACATGGTGGAGAAACTGGGATGCACCATGAAGGCCCCGTTCATCACCATGGCGTTCATGTGCCTGCCCGTCATACCCGAGCTGAAAATCACCGACCGCTGTCTGTGGGACAGCGCAAAGATGCAGCCAGTCGAGCCGGTGCTGAAAGGCGAGTGAGGCCATTGCCGAGGAATCCTGGCTTGGTATAGCATGTTGGCGACCTGTGCTCGTTGCTCAACTCAAGGAAGTTCTACGTGTAGTCGTCGCGTAATGCCAACATGGCTTGATTCTTCACGTTTTCAGTCAGCGTTTGGTCATAGTTGCTCTGGCCAAGCAGATAGTTTTCAAACGCCTTGCCCTCAATCTGGTGCATCAGCACATTCTTCGTCCATCCAAAACGTTTGGCAACAATCGCGAAGTTGCCCCCAATTGGGATGAACCTTAGCCCTTACAGCCACATGGATAGTTAAATATTTATAATACATAGATAATCTATTGATTAACACGATGTTTTGATGTGATTCATTCGGCTTTTCCAGTGTTGTTAATCCTACTGGAAAAAGTGGTTTTTAACGTCTATTCACCAAATTTTGCGAATCCATTAAAATTCTCAATCGTATTATATAGGGAGAGACATCTATTTGAAACCTATTTAAAATTGCGATTATGAAGAAGAAAAAGACTCCAGAAGAGATTTACGAGCTTGTTGCAAGCTGCGTGAAAAACGGAGGCCGTCTCGCGCAAATTGCAGATGAGAACGGAAACCTGTTGAATGGTCTGAGAGTGGCGAGACTTGATACCGGTGAAGGCAAGGTGGTTTTAAAGATTGGCACACCCGACGAAATTTGTAAGGCATTTGGTATAGAAAGACCTTTGGATGACAGTTTCATTGAACACCTCATTAGAGTTAAGATGCGTTGTGGTGAGGCGTTTACAATTAAAGACAAGTTGGAAGACTCATTGACCGACGAGAATGTTCTTCTGTTATAAACAACTGATTAAAAGAGCCAAGAACCGAGACCCAAGCCGACCTCAACGGCGACGGCACGGTAGACGACCTAAAAGCAGCCATCAACGTCATGAAACGACAAGTCATCACCCAACTGACAACGGCCGAGCGGCTGACCCTGCTGGAGCAAATCCATGCTCCGCAGGGTGAGCGCTCTTGTGTGGAGTTTGCATCGTGTGCCTTGAGCGATATGGAGTTCCTGTTCGACTTCGAGGAAGTGAACTTGGTGGAGATGAAGTGGCCGCGCGGTGAATGTGAGTGGCATGAGGTGGTGGAGCGCACCAACCTCCTGCTGTCACCCGAAACGGAGCAGAAGTTCGGACTCGGCATGCCCTACTTCGTGCATGCTGTTTTGCCTCCGAAGTCAATGCTCACACAAGCCTTCATCAGCCGGCTCAAGCAAGACGAATCCGTCGCGCTGGAGCATTTAGTGACCACAAGCGACACCGATGGCATTACCATTCGCGTCGCCAACATCAAAAACGAAATCGGCAACAAAATCGCTGATGAAATAGAAAAAGAAAACAGAATTATTAACAGCTAAAAAATTAATTATTATGGATAACATTGGTTATGGCTATGGCAGCGAATGGCATCTTATGAGATTTATGGCTCGCCATCGCGACCTATTAGAGAAAACCATAAAAAACAAGATCGGAAATGGTGATATTCATTGGCTTGATTTTGGTTTTGATGCTTCTTTCGCAGGGGATAGTGAATTAAAAGGGTTGTCATTTCCTCTGGATAAGATTCGGAAGAACAATATGATGACTATTCCTGAAGCAACAATGCATTCGATAGAAAAGGAGTATATTTCAGGTTGGAAAAGAACTCAAAGCTGGGATGCTGTTTTCGTATCCGACAATACCATTTACCTGGTTGAGGCAAAAGCACGCGTTAATGAGTTGAAGAAAACAGATAGTAACGCTGGCGACGAGTCTAGAAGAAAAATCTTGAGTCTTTTTAAAAAGTATCTTCCTGGAATTGATGAGGCCAAATGCTTTGGAGATTACTATCAATTCGCCAATCGTATTGCAACGGCGGCACTATTGTGTTCAAATGGGATTAATTCAAAATGTCTGTACATTTATTTTGAAGATGGTTTCGAGAAGACTGGTGATAATCAAAACGCTAAAAAGGATGATTTCGTCAAAGCCATAAGAATGGAGCGGGAGGCATTGCGAATCAAGGAAGATGTTTTAGATAAATATCTTGTCGAGATTTTTATAAATGCCAAGACAGGAGAATCTCTATGACCATTCTTAACTTGAGCGACACGCATGGGGCTCATGGCAGGTTGGGGGCGATGCCCCCGGCCAATGTGCTGGTGCATAGTGGCGACATCAGTCAGAGAGGAACAGAAAAGGAGGTGCTGGAATTGAGCGAAAAGATGCAAGGGGCTCAAGGCGAAATGATGCCAATCCAATGGAATCGTTACATAAAAATCACCAATAAATTGACGCAAGCAGCGCAAGAAATGATTAACTGAAACATTCCGTTCGAGCCCATTTCTAGGCATGTTGTGCTATAAAGACATTTGAAAGTAACTGTTTGGGGGCAATTCTCCTGAACAGTTACTATGTTCTACGCATCCATAATCTTAATAAGTCCCCGAATAACAGTGTTCGTTCTAAAGAAGTCGGCTTGCATCTTCGCTCCCGTGGGGGACGCTTGATGGGTCACCCAATATCTTTCTGACATTTTCTGCTCATTTAAGAGTTGCCAACACCTCCCAATGCCCATACCGAGGCGAACCCACATATACAATATGCTTTGAACTTGAAAGGGTCTTCATTTCACGTTTAATAGTTGGTACCGAAACACTTAATATCTCGGCCAACGCTCTCGCTGACAAGTCTGGATTCACACTTAAATGCTTGATGATAAGCAGTTGCCTTTGTGTCAATTCATTGGTGTCAACGGTATCATCATTGGTATCATCATTGGTATCAATGGCATTGACACCATTGAATATATCTTTAATGGATTTACTCCTTTTTATAGTTACCAACAAACCTCCACAATGCTCCTCAAAACATGGCTCTGGAAGGTTGGCTTTACATAGCCCCTCTCGCATCTTGTCTATGCCTCTCCCCCATGTTTCGATGAAACCGGCAAGGAAGAACACATTTGCTATGTTCTTGTTGCGTGGCTTGGATGTGTGATTTCCCAAGAGTGTGTCAATAGTAAATCCTTCAGGAAGAGTACCATCATTCCATAACTCAATCCGGTCGTTCCATACCTTCATTTGAATGGCTGCCCCGTTGTAGTCCTTATGAACGATAGCATTGTATATTGCCTCACGCAAAGTTGACTCGGGAATTTCCAATGGCTCCTTACGAACCATTCCATCGTAATGGATAGGTGCCAATAGATACTTTGAGCGCAAAATCTTAATGATTTCATCAGCCATTTGCAATGGGAACTATATACTTGTTGTCCCTCCAAATAATTTCAGTTAAAAAATCAAAATTCCATCGACATCTGAGAGCGATGTCGGTGGAATTAAATTACTTGTGATTCCATCTTTGGTATATATAAGCGCGTATGTCATTCTGA
>JAFYCU010000296.1 GCA_017545095.1 Muribaculaceae bacterium
ACATACTTGTCGTCGCCGCCAATCTCCACCTGGGCGCCATCGGTCACTATCTGCCCCGACGAGTCGATGCGGGCGTTGATGATGGTTTTGCGGCCACACGAGCAGGTGGACTTGATTTCGTCGATGCTGTCGGCAATCTCCATCAGCCGCCGACTGCCCTCGAACAGATGCGACTGGAAATCGGTGCGCAAGCCGTAGCACACCACGTTGGTGCCGTAGTCATCAACGATGCGCGCCAGCTGGTCGACCTGGCTCTCCGACAGGAACTGCGCCTCGTCGATGAGAATCCAGTCCTTCACCACCAGCGTGCGGTCATACAGCTCCTTGATGTGTGCATAGAGGTCCATCTCGGGATAAACCCATTCACACTTGCGCTCGATGCCGATGCGCGAGCGAATCACGTTGTCGTGCTCGCGGTCGTCGATAATGGGTTTCATGCACAGGTAGTTCATGCCACGTTCCTCAAAGTTGTAGGCCTGCGTGAGCAGCAATGCCGTCTTGGCACTACCCATGGTGCCGTATCTGAAATAGAGTTTTCCTGTCGAGTTCATGCCGAAGTAATTTTCCGGCCACAAATTTAAGCATAATCTCGCCAACAAGCACCCCAAAGTGAAGAAAAGTTTTCAACAACCGCCGCCATCGGGCCTCGACCAAGGGCAGGCAGAGCGGTTCAAAAATCAGCTTGCTGAATCGGTTGCCTATATAATAGGTGTTAAAAAGCGGCACAGGCTATGAGCGGTAATAAATATTTTTATACCTTTGCAGCCGATTTTCAAAAACCGCAACACAAAACGCAAAACACAATATGCCAGACAATCTTGTTATCGTTGAGTCGCCGGCCAAGGCGAAAACCATTCAGAAGTTTTTAGGCAAGGACTACAAAGTGCTGTCGAGCTATGGCCACATCCGCGACTTGCACAAGAAGGATTTCAGCATCGACATTAACGAGGGCTTCAAACCCATCTATGAGGTGCCAGCCGACAAGCGCAACCTGGTGCGCGACCTGAAAGCCGCCGCCCGGGACGCTCAGGTGGTGTGGCTCGCCAGTGATGAGGACCGCGAGGGAGAGGCCATCGCCTGGCACCTGTATGAGGTGCTGGAGCTGAAACCCGAGAACACCCGCCGCATCGTGTTTCACGAAATCACCAAGCAGGCCATCCTCGACGCCGTGGAGCATCCTCGCGACATCGACCTGAATCTAGTCGATGCCCAGCAAGCCCGTCGCGTGCTCGACCGCATTGTGGGCTTTGAGCTGTCGCCCGTGCTGTGGCGCAAAATCAAACCCGGGCTCTCGGCCGGGCGCGTGCAGAGCGTGGCCGTGAGGTTGATTGCCGAACGCGAGCAAGAAATCAAGCAGTTCCAGAGCGAGGAATATTACCGGGTGAACGCTCAGCTGCTGCCCGAGGGCAGCGAGGCCGTGGTGCCCGCCGAGCTCAACCGCCGCTTGCACTCGCGCGACGAGGCCATGCAGATGCTCGAGCATTGCAAGAGTGCCACCTTCAAGGTGAAGGATGTGAGCGTGAAGCCAGTGAAGAAAACGCCGGCACCGCCGTTCACCACCAGCACGCTCCAGCAGGAGGCCTCGCGCAAGCTGGGCTTCTCGGTGAGCCAGACCATGCGTGTGGCACAAGCCCTCTACGAGGCCGGACACATCACCTATATGCGTACCGACTCGGTGAACCTGAGTTCGCTGGCCATGGGCACCATCAAGCAGGAGATTACCGACAACATCGGGGCCAACTACTACAAAGCTCGCCGCTACCACACCACCAGCAAGGGTGCCCAAGAGGCTCACGAGGCCATCCGCCCCACCTACATCAACAAGCACGTGATCAGCGGGTCGGCGCAGGAGAAGAAACTCTACGCGCTGATATGGAAACGCACCATCGCCTCGCAGATGGCCGATGCCGAAATCGAGCGCACCACCATCGACATCTCGGTGAGCGGACGCAAGGAGCTGTTTGTGGCCACGGGCGAGGTCATCACGTTCGACGGCTTCCTCAAGGTGTATATGGAGTCGAGCGACGACGAGAACATCCTTGAGAGCGGTGATGCTGTGCACACCCTGCCCCACGTGGAAAAGAAACAGCCCATGACGGCCCAGGAGGTGACCGCCACGCAGCGGTTCACGCAGCAACCCGTGCGCTACACCGAAGCCTCGCTTGTGCGGCGGCTCGAAGAGCTGGGCATTGGCCGTCCTTCAACCTACGCCCCCACCATCTCCACCATCCAAGCACGCGAATATGTGGAAAAAGGCGAGAAAAAAGGCGAGAAACGCTACTACGAAATCCTCACCCTCGACTTGACCGGCAAAACCGCCAATCCGGCAGCCATCACCACCACGCGCAAGAGCGAAATGGTGGGAGCCGAAAAAGGCAAACTCATCCCCACCGACACGGGTATGATTGTGAACGACTTCCTGATGGAATACTTCCCCACCATTATGGACTACAACTTCACGGCTCACGTCGAGAACGAGTTCGACGAGATAGCCCAGGGCCACGAACAGTGGAACGATGAGATTTGCCGTTTCTACGAGGGATTCCACCCTAACATCGAGGAGGTGTCGACGATGCGTCTCGAGCACAAGGTGGGCGAACGCCAACTCGGCACCGACCCTAAGACCGGCAAGCCGGTGTCGGTGAAGATTGGGCGCTACGGCCCGCTGGTGCAGCTGGGCAGCAGCGATGACGACGAGAAGCCTCGCTTTGCCTCGCTGCAAAAGGACCAGAGCTTGTCCACGCTCACGCTCGACGAGGCTTTGCGCCTGTTTGAGCTGCCCCGCACGCTGGGCGAACTCGATGGCGAGACGGTGACCGTGGGCATGGGAAAATTCGGCCCCTATGTGAAGCGCGGCAAAACCTATGTGTCGATTCCCAAGGACATCGCACCGCTTGAAATCACCCTCGAACAAGCACAACAGCTCTTCCTGGCCAAGCAGCAGGCCGACGAGCAGAAGGTGATTCTCACCTTCGACGAGGAGCCCGACCTGCAAGTGCTCAACGGCTACTACGGTCCCTATATCAGCTACAAGAAGCAGAACTACAAGATTCCGCGCAAGACCGAAGCCGCCAAGCTCACCCTGGAGCAGTGCCGTGCCATCGTGGCCGACGAGGCCAACGCCACCAAGCCCGCCCGCCACAAGACCGCAAAAAAGTGAGGAGGCATCAAACCATAGCTGAAGCCAAACGTCCCTTGCCTAGCTAATGAACAATGAGTGAGCAACATACGAGCTGACGGTTAAAGCTCGTTAACGCTTATGGTTATATTTTTCACTCTTAAAGGTGGTATTCTACCACTTTCAGAGGTGGTAAATAAAAGGCAACTACCGCGAAGTTGTCCCCTATTAAAATTGGGAGCTTTTAGCTGCTCCCCTAAAATAGGGGAGCTGTCACGAAGTGACTGAGGGGTATGATTAAGCAATTGGGTATCAACGATTTGGAAATCATACTCCCCCCAGCCCCCTCTAACTTAAAGGGGGAGCTGTTGAAACAATCATTGTGGGGACAACTTTGCGATAATTGCCAAATAAAATACAAAACGTTAAAAACAATTAACAGCAATGGCTCGCCGCCCAAACGGCACACGAAGTCAATGACATAGTATTGAGCACATTGTGTTCTAAGATATTCTTCATATCCTTCCCCTTGATATTAAATAGTTTCCACACTTCGGAAGTTTTATCGAATTCAAATACTTCTTTCGCGTTCATTTTATCGAAACGCGCATAATCAAATTTATTGATTATGCCGAAGTTGTGCAGCTGCGCTCATTGGCAAATCGTTGCGGCCAGGGCATTGAGCGACAGGCATTGTGCCCGCGTGATGGTGCGGTGCTCACGGTGATGCTCACAGGGAGCCACCAGAAGCAGTCGCCCCTGGGCGAAAACCGCAAACTGCCGCCCTTGTGGCTTGTCCACTAATTAAAATAATTGATTCGGCGGCGGTTGATGATGATGTAGATGATGATGGGGACGCCAATGATGGGTGTGATGGCATTGATGGGGATGATGCCGTGGCTGCCGTTGACGCTGATGAGCGTGCACAGCAGTGCCACACAGGCCCCGGCGAGCATGGTGGTGGGGATGAGCCGTCGGTGGTCGCTGGTAGCGGTGATGAACCGCGCCACATGAGGCACTACCAGTCCGATGAACCCGATGGGTCCGCAATAGGCGGTGACCACGGCGGTGAGCACTCCGGTGACCACGAGTAGGGCATTGCGCGCCCGGTGGGTGTTCACGCCCAGGTTCTCGGCATAGCGCGTACCCAGCAGCAACGCGTTGAGCGGCTTCACCATGAGCAGGGCCGCCAGCAACGCCGCCACGATGAGGGTGGCATAGAGCGGCAGCTGGTCCACGCCCACGCCCGAGAAGTTGCCGAATCCCCAGGTCACATAGCTGTGTACACCTTCCTCGTTGGCCATGGAATTGAGCAGCGAAATCACGCTTGAGGCCAAGTAACTCACCAGAATGCCGATAATCAGCAGCATGGTGCTGCTG
The DNA here is from genome assembly GCA_017545095.1 of Muribaculaceae bacterium. Next base: position 4,499 of record JAFYCU010000296.1, read on the forward strand.
CGCACGATGGCCGAGAAAGCTATCAGCACTGCAAGCACCACGCCGGCACCCAGCAACGCCCCGATGAGCGTGGCCACATAGCTGCCCACTGTGGTGCCCAGCACCGTGCCTATGGTGCCCCCCAGGGCCAGCATCACAATTGCCACACCCAAGCCCGCTCCGGCCGACACGCCGAGTATCGACGGGCCAGCCAGCGGATTGTTAAAGGTGGTTTGCAGCAGCAGTCCGCTCACGCTGAGCGCCGCCCCCGCCAGTGCCGCTGTGACAATCATGGGCAGCCGCGACTGCCCCACGATGATGTTCCACGCCACATTGCCACTGTCGCGCCCCACAACGATGCCCAGCACATCATGCGCCGGGATATCGACCGACCCGAAGAGCAAACAAGCCACCGCCAGTGCTATCAGCACCAGCGCGAGCACGGCAAGCACAGCCGTGTAGCGCAACGATTGGTGAGGTCTCTGCTTCATCGCTTCATGGCGTAATCAACCTCATTGCAAGGGATGGAAGTAGCGCGTGTCGGCGCCATCCGATTGCAGTTCGGGATGGAAGATGATGAAATAGTCCTGGAGCAAGCGGTCGGGGTGGAAGGGGAACTGCTCAAACAGGCGGCTCTCGTTGGTGTCGCAGATATAAACCTTCCGGTTCTTGAAGGCACTGAACTGGTCGTTGAGTGCGTAAGCCCCCTTGAGGTCGTCATAGCTGTGGACATAGAACGACTTGATGAGCCAAATGTCGGCCTGCTGCGCCCGGGCAAGCACCCGGTTGAAGTCGAGGTTGAGCGACCCCGTGCTGTTGTTGTCGGCCCAGGGATAGCTGCCACCGGCATCCTGCAAGATTCGCGCCATGTAGCTCTTGCCTCCCGGCACGTTCCACACGCCGCTGATCACCATCTCGGTGAGCACCATGGGTTTGGCTGTGGCGCGTGCCGCCAGTTCGGCGATGGCGCGGTAGTTACCCACCACCTGAGCATAGATGCTGTCGGCCTCCTGCTCGCGCCCGAGCAGCAAGCCGTAGAACTTGATCCACTCGGCACGGCCCAGCGGGGTGTATTCCATGTAGTCGGCACACTCGATGATGGGAATGCCCAGCTTGGTGATTTGGCCGTAGGAGGCATCCTGATAGGGCGAGAGCAAGATGCCGTCGGGTTGCATGTCGATCACGCGTTCCACGGTGGGGGTCATAGAGTCGCCGCAGTCGGCTATCTCGCCCCGCGCCACGCCGGCCAGCACCGCCGTGTCGGTGAAAAACTTGGTGTCGCACACGCCTCGCACCGCATCGAAGCATCCCAGCTCCTTCATCACACTGGTGTGCACGCTCGAATAGACCAACGCCCGATGCAGCGGAGTGCGCACCAGGGTGCCTTCGGGCAGCGAGGCCGGCAGCGAATCGCCCTCAGGCACAAGTACATAGCGGTGGAGCACCCCACCCTTCCAGGGGTCGCGAATGGTGGCCAGCGTGTAGCCGTTGCCGCGCTCGATGGTGAGCAGCTGAGCCTCGGTGAGCACACTGTCGGCACCCGACGATTGGTCGGAAACGGCATGTCCCTGCCCGCACGCCGACAAGAGCAACACGGCACACCAGACCACAAGGTGAAACAGTTTCGTCATTAGCTTTACAATTTTATGCTGCAAAAGTACTCAAAAATCCGCAAATTTTCACTACTTTTGCAGCTTGAATGAAACAATTCTGACCGAACATGCTATTCACATTCAATCTTACCCCTGTGGTGTGGATCCTGTTGGGCGCGGGTGTGGTGTTGGCCGTCATCTATGCTATCTGGCAGTGGCGCAAGACTTTGCGCTTGCATCGGTTTATTGGCGTAACCGAGCAGCAGCGCAGCTATGTGGAAGAGCTGCCGGCCGTGTCGATTATCGTGGATGCCGGCAACGAGACCGACCAGCTGGTGCGTTTCCTGCCCCTGGTGCTGCACCAGGACTACCCGGAATATGAGGTGGTGGTGATTGCCGACGGAGCCGCCGAGGCCACGAGCGACATGCTGAGCGAGATGAAAGCGCAGCATCCCAACCTGCACATCACCTTCACGCCCCACGGCACGCGCTCGCTCTCGCGCAAGAAGCTGGCCCTGATGATTGGCATCAAAGCCTCGCACCACGACATCGTGCTCACCACCAACGCCAACTGCCGCCCCACGAGCGACCAATGGCTGCGCCTGATGATGCGCAACTTCACCCCCGACACCGATGTGGTGCTGGGCTACTCGCACTACCGCTACCACCGCGACAAACGCTGGGCGCGTCACTGGCGCATCCTCGACAGCGTGACCACCGGCGTGCAGTGGCTCACCAGCGCCATCGCCGGCCGACCCTACCGTGGCGTGACCGACAACCTGGCCTACCGGAAACAACTATTCTATGACGTAAACGGCTTTGCCAAGACGATGAACCTGAGCTGGGGCGAGGATGACGTGTTTCTGTGCCAAATCATGCGCGAGGGCAACACCCGCGTGGAGCTGGCTCCCGAGAGCCAACTGAGCGTGTATTACGAGAACGTGTTCCGTGCCCACCGCCTGCTACGCACGCGTCGCGACTTCACCTCGCGGCTGGTTCCCCGCCGTGCCTTTGTGGAGCACGCGACCATGAGCTGGCTGCTGTGGCTGGCCCATGGCGTGCTTGCCGCCGCAGCCCTGCTGGCGTGGCCCAACGCCGTGGTGCTCATTGCCGCCATCGTCATCGTCATCGCCCTGTGGGTGGCCGTGACGTGGGCCGTGCGCCGCTGCTGCCGCTTGCTGCAAGCCCCGCCGCTGTTGCTCACCGTGCCACCCCTCACGCTGGCACGCCCGCTCATCAACACCAGCTACCGACTGCGCGAACAACGACACAAAAAGAGCAACTATACCACGTATTTGTGAGAACCAAGAACCGAGAGCCGAGAGCCGAGAACCAAGCCACGATAGCCAAAGCACAATAAGTTAGCAGGTCGCGAGGCACCGCCTTGCGAAATCTACCCGCCTTGCGATAATTGTGCATTAAAAAACGCTTGTTTACTTTCCACTTCCCATGTTCAAAACCATCAACGCCCTGCGTGGCTTGTTTGCCATTGTGATTGTGCTTTATCACAGCCAAATATACTGCTTAGAGTCGGCCTCGATGCTGGGTGTGAGTTTTTTTCTTGTGGCGAGCGGCTTTCTGCTCACGGTGCGCCATCGCCATGCCTTCGACAAAGCCACGGCGGGTGACTGGTGGCGTTTTTGGTGGCGGCGTGCCTGCCGCATCTACCCCATCCACTGGATAGCACTGGCGATGATGGTGTTCCTGATTGTGGTGGTCGAGCACAAGGGGCATACCATTGAATGGCCAGTGCTGGCCTGCGTTGCAACACTCACCCAGCCGTGGGTGCCCATCAAAGACTATTTCTTTGGCATCAACAGCATTTCGTGGTTTCTGGGTGCGCTGCTGTTCTGCTATGCCTGTTTCCCGACCATCGACCGCTGGTACTCGCGGCTGCGACTTCGATGGCAAGTGCTCTTTCTCACGTCGCTGATGCTGCTCCTGACCTTTGGCTTGCCCATGCTGAGCAGCCACATGCGGCTCTACACCTATGTGTGCCCTGCGGTGCGCTTAGGAGACTTCCTGGTGGGCGTGACGGCCGGAAACATCTATCTGAAGGTCAAAAACACTCCGCGCAACTACAGCACGCTCAAGTCCACGCTCATCGAAGCAGCCATCGTGCTGATTGTGGTCGAAGTGCTGCTCATCAACCTGGTCACCGACACGGTGGACACGTGGGACCGCTATCTGGTATGGTGGATTCCCGTGGCACTGCTTGTCTTCGCCTCGGCCATGCTCTCGGACCACGAGGGATGGCTGGGCCGACTACTGCTCTTGCGACCGCTGCAATGGCTTGGCAAGGTGAGTTTTGAGGTGTACATTTTCCAGACCGTTGTTGCCATCATCGTGAACTACACCGTGTCGCCCCTGCTGGGCCACTTCGGCATCATGGCCTACGACAAATACCTCTACTCGCAGCTGCCACTGCTGTTGCTACTCGCTGGTGTGATGCACTGGCTGCGCAGCAAACCCCGTAGAGCCGCGGTGGCCTCCCCAAACCCCTCCTGAAGCTGGGGCTTTTTGGAGGTTTGGCAACATACTCCAGCGCGGCGATGCCACATTTTCGCACAAAAAACCAGCAAGGGACAACCTTCTAAGAGGTTGTCCCTTGCCGTCTTAAGCCTCAATCTTTTCTAGATTTCCTAGAATCTCTAGCCTCGGTGAGCCCCTCCTTCAGGAGAGGTTTGGGGAGACCAAGAGGATTGAGTCTCGCATCTCGCATCTTGCATCTTACTTCACCATTTTGGTGACGGTGCCGTCGGCGTTGACCACGATGTTGATGCCGTTGAACGGCTTGTCGCTCACGCGGCCGTTGATGTCGATGTAGCGGACGTTGCCGTCGGTGGCACGCACATCGTTGATGGCGGTGATGATTTCGCCACGCTCAACGATGCGCAGGCGCATCGGTGCTCCGCTGGGCTCGGCCACGGGCAGGTAGCAACGGTGAGCAGCCAGCGTGCCGGACAGCGTGCGAACGAAGTTGTCGTTAACGAGCACATAGCCATCGGTAATGGCCATATCCTCCAGGCCACCCACGAGCATGCTGGTCACGTTGACGGTCTCGCCGGTGTAGGGCACCGTGCTCACGGTCTCGGCAGGGATGGTGCTGTAGAGCAGCACACCCACGTTAGCGGGGATGTACTCAACAGCCTCGATGAGCGACACATCGCCCTCGATGCCGGTCACCACATAGGCGGTCACGCCCTCGGGCAGGGCCAGGTCGCGGTCGCCGTACCAGGTTGCATAGACGTTGCCGTCGAACTTCACGCCATCGAGCACGATGGGAATGATCTGGAACTCGGCGGTAACAGTGACATCGGCGGCGGGCATCACGAAGGTGTTCTCCTCGGTCACATCCACGGCGGTCTCACCGGCCATCACGCTGAGCGATGCCAGCTCATAACCCTCGGCGGGAGTCACGGTGAGCGTCACGGTCTCGCCCATGTTGGCGGTAGCCTTGTCGGCCTCAACAGTACCGTTCTCGGTCTCGGCCACGGTGATGGTGTAGTCGATGGCGGCGAACGTGGCGTTGATGGTCACGTTGGCGGCGGGCATCACAAACTGGTAGTTCTCGATGGCCACGGGGTCTTCGCCCTCAACGGTGTAGGTCAGCGTCTCCAGCTCATAGCCGGTGGCGGGGGTCACCGTCAGTGTCACCGTCTCGCCAATGTTGGCGGTAGCCTTGTCGGCTGCCACGGTGCCGTTCTCGGTCTCGGCCACGGTGATGGTGTAGTCGATGGCGACGAAG
>JAFYCU010000297.1 GCA_017545095.1 Muribaculaceae bacterium
TCTTCTTCGAGGGGCAGAACAGCAAGTGGTTCTACCGTTGCGCACGCTGGCGCGAGCGACTGGGCATCAAGTTCAACATCGAGATGGTGCTGCTGCCGCACGAGATGTTCAAGAGCCGTGGACAGACCTTCACCATCCACGTGGGCGAGCCCGTACCCCACAGCTCGCTCGACAGCCGCCATGCCCGTGACGAAGCCATGCGCCTGCGCGCCATGACCTATGCCATGCGACCCGACAACCATTCTGCAACTAAATAATTCCACTTCAATACCCTACGATGAAAGCCGTCATTCCAGCCATTGACCCCGCCTTGATTGAGAAAGAGCTCACTCCCGCTGCCTTTCTGCGCAAGAGCAACAAAGCCGACAACATGATTTATGTGGTCGATGCCCATAATGCCCCCAACACCATGCGAGAGATTGGGCGATTGCGTGAAATCACGTTCCGCGAGGCAGGCGGCGGCACCGGCAAGGAATGCGACATCGACGAGTTCGACACCATGGAGAGCCCCTGCCGCCAGCTCATTGTGTGGGACCCCGACCGGCGCGAAATCCTGGGCGGCTACCGCTACCTGCTCGGCAGCAAGATGACGTTCACCAATGGCCAGCCGCACATCGCCATGGCCCACATCTTCAACTTCTCGACAGCGTTCCTCACTCAGGTGCTGCCGCGCACCATCGAGCTGGGGCGCTCGTTTGTCACACCGTTCTACCAGTCGTCGCGAGCCGGGTCTCGAGCCATCTACGCGCTCGACAACCTGTGGGACGGACTGGGCGCGCTCACCGTGATTCATCCCGAGATTGAGTACCTGTTCGGCAAGATGACCATGTACACCACCTATCCCCGCCATTGCCGCAACCTGCTGCTGCACTTCCTGAGCACCTACTTCCCCGACCCCGACGGCTGGGCAACGCCCGTCGTGCCGCTGGCCGACACCGAGGTGAATCCCGACATAGCCAACTTCTTCATCGGCAACGATTTCAAGGCGGACTACCGACGGCTGAAACAATATGTGCGCGACCAGGGCATCAACATCCCGCCGCTCGTCAACTCCTACATGAACCTCTCGCCCACCATGCGCATCCTGGGCACCGCCGTGAACGATGCCTTCGGCGATGTGGAGGAGACCGGCTTGATTATCCGCATCGACGAAATCGCCCCCGGCAAGCGCGACCGGCACATCCACACCTTCGACCGCGAAGCCGCCGGCGTGTAGACCGCGAGAGGAAGGCACTCAGCCGACCAGAATACAAGGCTCTGCCTAATCCCACAAAAAGCGCGAAATGCGCTTTTTTTTATTATACATGGTCACCAATTCAAATTATTTGCGTAACTTTGCAGCGTGATATCACGAGACAAATATAACCCTTTAAATATCAACCTTTTAATTACAAATTCAAGATGAAGAAATTTTTCTCTCTTTTGATGATGGCCGTGCTCACGACAGCTGCGTGGGCTGGCACGGTGACCTTTGACCTCACCACAGGCTACACCAATGGTGAAGAGGTGTCCACCATCGAGAAAGATGGCGTGACGCTCACCTTCGACAAGGGCACCAACAGCAACACCCCCAAGTGGTTCAACACGGGCACCGCAGTGCGTCTGTACGGCGGCGGCACGCTCACCGTGAGCGCCGATGCGAACATCACGAAAATTGAGTTCACCATCACCCAGAACGACCAGCTCAGCACCGAGACCGGCACCTACGAGGACGGTGTATGGACCGGCGAGGCCACCAGCGTGCTCTTTACCCAGGGTGGAACCACCGGACACGTGAGAATCCAAGGCATCACCGTCACCATCGATGCTGAAGTGCAGGGTGTTGCCACGCCTGTAATCACCCTCGACCCCGCCGAGGGTCCCTACTACGAGGGCGATGAGGTGAACGTGAGCATCACGTGCGCCACCGAGGGAGCCACCATCTACTACGCACTGAACGACGGCGACTGGACCGAGGGCGACAACTTCGACATCACCGAGACCACCACCATCAAGGCCAAGGCTGTGCTCGACGAAACCGAGAGCGATGTGGCCACCACGACGGTGACCTTTGTGCCCGCAGCCACCACCGCCAGCACCGTGGCCGAGTTCAATGCCCTGCAGGACAACACCAGCCTGACCTTCAACGGCACACTCACCGTGCTGGGCCAGACCGGCAAGTACCTCTACGCTCAGGACGCCAACAACGGTATCCTCATCTACGGCACCATCGACCAGACCTACGCTTTCGGCGACCAGATCCCCGCTGGCTTCACCGGCACGAAGACCACCTACAAGGGTGCCCCCGAGATGACCAACCCCGCTGGCCTGGCTGCCGCCACCAGCAACGTGACCCCCGTCGCCATCGAGATGACGATTGACGATGTCACACTCGCCAACTTCGGCCGCTATGGCGTGATTCGCGGTGCCACCTATGAAAACAACACCCTCACCGTGGGCGAGCAGACCATCGCAACCTACAACCGCTTCGGCCTCACACTGCCCACCGATGCCTCCAAGGTCTATGATGTCTTTGGCATCGTGAGCTATTTCGATGGCGAGCAGTTCCTGCCCCTGGAGTTTGTTGATGTCACCCCCGCCGAGGAAATGACCATCACCTTCGATCCCGCCGGCGGCGAATTCAACGAACCTGTGACCGTGACCCTCACCTGCAACACCCCTGGAGCTCTCATCACCTACGCCATCAACAATGGCGATGACGTGGACTACACCGAGCCGTTCACCCTCTATGAGAGTGCCACCGTCACGGCCTTCGCCACCGACGGCGACCAGCTCGTCGAGGCCAGCGCCACCTACACCATCACGCTGCCTGCCATCACCGCCACCTTCACCCCGGCTGCAGGCACCTACTACACCGCCCAGAACGTGAAGGTTGCCATCGAGAACACCTATGGTGAGACCGCCGTGGCTTACTACGTAAATGGCGAGGAGGTTGAATACGATGCCGAGAACGGTATCGCCGTCACCGAGAGCGCTACCATCAAGGTCGAGGTGATGGACGAGTACCACAGCGAGGTGGCTGAGTTCACCGCCGAGTATGTGATTGCCACTCCCGATCCGCTGCCCGCCAGCGGCACCGCCACCATCGTGTTTGGCGACAACGAGAGCGACAGCAATGCCGTGATGACCAGCGACGAAATCATTGCTTACATCACCGAAGGCGCACAGTATGTGGCTGATGTCACCGACATCGCAAAGGTCTATATGGGTGCCACTGGCATCAAGTTCAGCTCGAGCAAGGACAACGGCACCATGACGCTCAACTTTGTCGAGGCATTCCCCAACGTGAAGAGCGTGGAGGTTGAGGCCGAGAACTGGCACAACGCCACCAGCGGTAAGTATGACGTGGCCAGCCTGAACGAAGTGGCCTTGGCCGACTCGATGGCCACCTACACCATCGCCGAGAACCTCGAGGAGCCGTTGGCAAGCCTGACGCTCACCGCCACCAAGCGTGCCTATGTGAAGAGCATCACCATCACCTGGGGCAGCGAGGAACCCGCTGTGATGGGCGACCTCAACGGCGACAAGCTGGTGGATGTGGTCGACATCAACTTGCTCATCAACGCCATCCTCAACGACGGCGATGCCGCCGGTATCGTTGGCAACCCCGACCTGACCGGAGACAACAACATCGATGTTGAGGACATCAACGTGCTGGTCAACATCATCCTGGCTCAGTAATTATCCCGCTCGCGGTGTGCATCCAGCTGGGTGACACACAACAAGCGATAACACCGCAACACCGCGGCCGCACACCCCAATGTGTGCGGCCGCTTTTTTGGAAGCCATTGAGGCTTCCTGATGGATTTGTTCCAGAAGCGGGCCAATCACCTAACAATTTCATGCGCAAGATGGCTGTGGAATCACAATTTAGAATTTTTTTCGCTTCATTGTGATGGTGGTATCATTTTTTTTCGTAACTTTGCCGTGTTAAAATAACCGCATAAAAACGATTAACTATATTTATCAACTTTATACCTCAATTAACAGCAAACTTTCATCACTATGAAGAAACTATTAACTCTATTGACGATGTTCCTGCTTGCCACAGGCATTGGCTGGAGCGGAACAGTGACCGATGTAATCACCCCTTCCGACATCGGTGTCACAGGAACCAGCTACACATCTTGGTCGGGCAAGACGTTCACCTCCGACGCGGTATATGCAGGCATGACTGCCGGCAGCTACAGCAGCATCCAGATGCGGTCGAACAACGACAATTCGGGTATCGTAACAACCGCAAGCGGGGGCAAGGTGCGCAGCATCACCATCGAGTTCAACTCGAACACCAGTGGTAAAATTGTGAACATCTATGGTAATAGCACGGCCTACACTGCTGCCAGCAACCTTTATGATGCCAGCGAAAAAGGCACCCAAATTGGCAGCATCAGTAGCAGTGCCACCAACCAAACGCTCACCATCACCGATGACTACGCCTACGTTGGCCTGCGTTCCAACAGCGGCGCACTCTACATCGACAAAATCACCATCGTGTGGGAAACCGAGGGAGGCGACGAGCAACCTTCGACGGCTCCCACGGCCAGTGTGACATTTGACCCAGCTACGGGTAGCACCGTTAACATCGGCAGCACCGTCACGCTTGCGCTCGACGGCACGGCCAGCGGCATCAAGTACACCACCGACGGCACCGCTCCAACCGCCGATAGCGAGACCTACAGCACCCCCATCGCCGTGAGCGGCGATGCTGGCGACACCTTCACCATCAAGGCTATCGCCTTCAACACCAACGGCTCGGACTATGCCGCCAGCACAGCCGGCGTGGCAACAGCCAGCTACACACTCCAGGCCGAATCTGCTGCCCAGCCAGGCGATGAGGTGATTTTCAAATATGGCACCGGCGAGGAGTTCGCTCAGACTAACAGCGAAGTCATGAATGCCTCACACAAGCTTGGCATTACCATCACCTTTGACAAAGGCAGCGGAAGCAACGACCCCAAGTGGTACACCTCAAACAACGGCAATGCCCGCGTCTATACCAACAACACTATTACTGTGGATGCAGGTGAGAACACCATCGAGACGGTGACGTTCACCTATGATGGCAACTACGCACTCTCCGATCCCGAACCCAACGATGGTTCGTGGAGTGCCCCGGTGTGGACAGTGGGAGCCACTTCTGGTACGCTCACCGCGAAAAACACCTCACGCATCTCCACCATTACCGTGAAGCTCGCCGGTGGCGACACGCCCACTGTGGCTGCTCCCACCATCAGCGGCACCACGCCGTTTGACGAGCAAACCACGGTGACCATCACCGCCGAGGAAGGTGCTGACATCTACTACACCACCGACGGTACCACCCCCACCACCGAGAGCACGGCCTACACCGAGCCGTTCACCATCACCGCCACCACCACCGTGAAGGCTATCGCCGTCCTCGACGGCGCAACCAGCTCGGTGGCTTCGAAAGAATTTGTGGCCAACGTCACCGCAGCCACCATCGCCGACTACAAGGCCCTGCCCGTCGGCACCGAGTTCAAGTTCACCGGCAACGTGACCGTGACCTATCAGAATGGCAGCAACCTCTACGTGAAAGACAGCACTGGAGCCGCCTTGATCTACGGGTCTGGCCTGCCCTCGTTCACGCAAGGCCAGGTGCTCGCCGCCGGATGGACGGCCAAGACCAAGAACTACAACGGTTTGCTCGAGGCCGAGACCCCTGCCGGACTTACCGCCACCGACCAAACCGTGGAGGTTGTGCCCACCGAGATGGCCGTCAACGACATCAGCACCGCCAACGACAACGAGTATATCATTGTCAAGAACGTGACCTTGGGTGCTGTGAGCAACCGCAACTTCACCATCACCGATGCCGACAACAACACCATCAACGGCCGCACCAACTTCACCGGCGTAGAACATCCCACCGACCTGACCAAGTGCTACGATGTCACCTGCTGCGTGAGCGAGTACAACGGCACCGTGCAGCTCTACCCCACTGCCTACGATGCAGTCGAGGAGCCTGTGAACGATGACCTCATTGTCACCATCACCCCTGCCGCCGGTGCTTATGATGCTCCTGTGACCGTAACACTCGCAGTCGAGAATGCCCAGGGCGACTATGAGGTTTACTACACCATCAACGGCGACGACCCCAGCGGCAGCGATGGCATCGCCTACACCGAGCCATTCACCCTTTATGAGAGCGCAACCGTGAAAGCTTACGTCCTCGATGAGGAGCTGAACGAGGCCACTGCCGAGGCAGCCTACACCATCACGCTGCCCGCCATCACCGCCACCTTCACCCCCGAGGCCGGCACCTACACCACCGCACAAAACGTGAAAGTCGCCCTCGAGAACCTCTACGGTGAGAGCGAGGTGGAATACTTCCTGAACAACGAGGAAGTGCAGTATGATGCCGAGAACGGCATCGCGCTCACCGAGAGCGGCACCTACACGGTGACAGTCGTGGCCATCGACGAGTACCATGCCGATGTGGCCGAGTTCACTGCCACCTACGTCATCAGCATGCCCGAGCCGCTGCCCGAGAGTGGAACGGCCACCATCGTGTTTGACGACAACGACACCGACAGCAGCAATGCCTTCACCGCCGAGACGCTGATGAACTACATCACCGAAGGAGCCAACTACGTGGCCAGTGCGACCACCAGCAAAACCTATCCTGGCAAAGTAGGCGTGAAATTCAGCAGTTCATCGGTCGATGGCTATATCCAGCTCACCTTTGCCCAGGCATTCCCCAACGTGAAGAGCGTGGTGGTCAACGCCATGGCATATAGCAGCACCCAAACCAGTAAGATGAATGCTGGCGAAGGCTACACCGATGCCTTGACCACCGAGTTTGCCGACTACACCGTCCTCGGTGAGCAGACCAGCGATTTGGGCACGCTCACCATCCAGGCTCAGAACCGCCTGTATGTGAAGAGCATCACCATCACTTGGGGTGAAACTACCGAACCCGCCGAGCCCGTGCTGCTCGACGGCGTGGCATTCGCTGCCAACAGCTATGCCACCTGGTATGGCGACACCGACCTGGCTCTGCCCGCTGGCATCACCGCTTGGGCGGTCACCAGCATCGACGGTGATGTGGCCATCATCGACGAAGTGCCTTACATCCCTGCTGGCGTTGGCGTGCTGCTGCACAGCACCGAGGCAGCCGATAGCGTGAGCGCCCTGCCCTACAGCGGCGAGACCTCAACGGTCAGCAGCCTGCTTGTAGGAAGCGACACCGAACAGGACATCACCGATGGCTATGTGCTCTACAACGACGACTTCGTACTCGCCAAGGCTGGCACGGTGGCCGCTCACCGCTGCTACCTGCCCATGCCACAGGCCGGCAACGCACCGCGCATGCTGCGCATCGCCACCTACAATGGCGGTGTGGTGACAGCCATCAGCGACATCAACGCCGAGGCACACACCACCTATGTGAACGTGACCGGACAGACCAGCACCACCCCGTTCCAAGGCGTGAACATCGTGGTGACACGTCATGCCAACGGTACAGTGACTACAACCAAGGTCATCCGATAAACATTGAGATTTTTTACCCGCTTCCAAGGCTATTCCCCCTTGCCTCATCAAGGGGGAATGCCAAAAAGCAAATCAACCAAACAAAATCTATTCATTAAATATTAACTTCTAAATTTTTATGCGTATGTTGAAGAAACTACTGCTGATGAGCATTGTGCTGGCATTTGGTACAATCTCGTCGTGGGCTGGGCAAGTAATCATTGCCGAGACCCAGAATGGCACAGTGGCTGTCGACAATGCCTCGCCCAACGCCGGCGACCTGGTGACAATCACCGTCACCCCCAACGAGGGTTACCAACTCGACGAAATAAGCGCCGAGCTCACCCTTGACCCAGGCAATGCACAGCTGCCCCGCCGTATTGAAGGGCCAAATGTGGGAATCCCCGTGGCCTTGACCACCGAGACCGAAGGAACAACCTACACCTTCGAGATGCCCGAAGCACCCTACAACGTGAAAGTGACAGCCACTTTCGCCGCGCTTCCCACCTACACCATCACCATTGCCAACGATATCGAGAACGGTACTGTGGCAGCCGACAAGTATGAAGCCACCGAGGGCGAGACCGTGACCCTGACTGTCACCCCCGCCACCGGCTATGAGCTGGAGACGCTGACCTACACCGTCGAGGGCGCAGATCCTGTTGCCATCGAGAACAACGAGTTCGACATGCCTGCCGCCAACGTCACCATCAACGCCACCTTCACCGCCATCGACTACACCATCACCGTGGCCGAGACCCAGAATGGTACTGTTGAGGCCGACAAGGCTACCGCCAACGTGGGCGAGACCGTGACGCTCACCGTCACTCCCGCCGACGGCTATGAGCTGGAGACCTTGACCTACACCGTTGAGGGACAGGATCCCGTGGACATCGAGAACAACCAGTTCGACATGCCCGCCGCCAACGTCACCATCAACGCCACCTTCACCGAGATTCCGCCGGTGGAGAACACCATCACCTTTAATCCCGCTCCCGGCAATGGTACTGTGGCCGTTTATGTGAACGAGGTTCAGATTGAGAGCGGTGCCACCGCTGCTCAGGGTGCAACCGTGAAGGTTGTGCTCACCCCCGACACGGATTACGAGGTGAGCACGTTTGGTGTCGAGACCAGCAGTAGTGTTGAACCCGACGGTCCCTCGGGACTGCCGCGCCGTGCCACCGTGCCCACCTTGAGCGAGGGTGAAAACACCTACACCTTCGAGATGCCCGGCGAGCCCGTGACCATCACTGCCAGCTTTGCCAAGAAGGTCTACACCGGCATCAACGACATGCGTGCTGCCGGCAACGGCACCGTGCGCTACATCGATGTGAACGGCCGCGTGAGCGACAAGCCTTTCCAAGGCATCAACATCGTGGTCAATGCCGATGGCACCGTGAGCAAAATGGTTTTCTGAGCTGCAAGAACCGAGAACCAAGAACCAAGCTTTTAGCTGATTCTTGATGACAACCTAACCAGTCGCGCGGCATCCACTCGGGATGCCGCGCGACTTTCAGTAGACATCAGCACATCATCGACCTTGTTTCTTCCTGTTGGCCTAAAAAATTTGCTTTGTCGTTGATAATATTTTGCATCACGGGCAAAAAGAGCTAATTTTGCACTAAATACACCCATGCTACAAGATGAACCCATTTATCTACACCACACGCCGTGAGTGGCTCACCTATGCCGCAGTATGGCTCTTCTTGTTTGGAGCCCCGCTGGTGAGCCTGTATGTGCACGCGTCGCTCGATGAACATATCACTTTCCGTTGGGTGGACGTACTGCACATTTGGGGCGGTCTGCTCGTGATGCTTGCGCTATTTATCATCCACAACCTGTGGATAGCCCCACTGCTCACCCATCATCACCGCCTGCGCACCTATTGCATCGCCGTGCTTGCCATGATGTTGCTGTTCATGGCTTTTGTTTATACACGGCGACCACCCATGAGCCAAGGTCCCAAACCACCAGGTTTCGAAATGACACCACCCAATACCCCACAGCAATCAACCCGGCCACCCAAACCTCCACACTGGGGAACAATACCGCCCATTGAAATCGACAAGATGATGAGCGTGATGATGCTCTTGCTCATTTTCGGTGCCAACGTGGGCATCAAGCACATGTCAAAAAGCATGGAGGAAAACCGACGCAAACAGCACCTGGAACGCGAGGGACTCAAGCAGGAACTGGCCTACCTGAAGTACCAGATGAACCCTCACTTCTTCATGAATACGCTCAACAACATCCATGCCCTGGTCGACATTGACCCCGAAAAAGCCAAGACATGCATTTTGGAGTTAAGCCGCATGATGCGCTACATGCTCTATGAGTGCAATAAAGACACGGTGAAGATTTCGCGTGGCACCGAGATGATCGAGAACTATATCGCCCTGATGCGCATCCGCTACGACGAGCGCGTCGACATCCAGTTCAGCAAGCCCGACACTATTCCCGACATGGAGGTGCCGCCATTGCTCATCATCCCCTTTGTGGAGAATGCTTTCAAACACGGGGTGAGCTATGCCGACAAGTCCTATATCCACGTCAAGCTCAACATCACCGACACCCACTGCATACTCATCTGCGACAACAGCAAGCACGCCGACGACACCGAGCATGGCGGTGTGGGGTTAAAAAACGTGATCAAACGCCTCGACCTCATCTATGGCAACAACTACACGGTGAAGATTGACGACAAACCCGACCACTACCAAGTGACCTTGAAAGTGCCCAAAACCATCCCGGCATGACATAACCTAGACCACCTTAACCCACATTATTATGATACGCTGCTTGATTATCGACGATGAGCCGTTGGCTCGCAAACAGATTGCCGCCTATGCCGGCAAAGTGCCTTACCTGAACGTAGTGGCCGAGTGCTCCAGTGCGCTCGAGGCCAAATCGTATATTGAAGAACAATTGGTCGATGCCATGTTCATCGACATCAAGATGCCCGACCTCAACGGGCTCGACTTCGTGCGCTCGCTCAACAACCCGCCCTTGGTAGTGTTCACCACCGCTTTTAGCGACTATGCAGTTGAGGGATTCAAGGTGGATGCTGTCGACTACCTGCTCAAGCCTTTCAGTGCCGACGACTTTGCGCAGGCCGCCGAGAAGGTGAAGCGGCGCTACGATGCCCTGCACACGCTCACCGACATCTCGCAGCCCGACAGCGACGACGCCATCTTCCTCAAGACCGACTACAAGATTGTGCGCGTGGCCCTGGCCGAGATTCGTTACATCGAGGCCATGAGCGAATACCTGCGCATCTACAGCGATGCCCTGCCACGCCCCATCGTGGTACTGCTGAGCATGAAAAAGATGGAGGAACGGCTGCCGTCGAACACCTTCATGCGCATTCACCGCAGCTACATCATCAACCTGCGCAAAATCATCGAGGTGAGCAAGAGCCACGTGGTGATGGGCAAAGAAGCCTCGCTGCCCATCGGCGACCTCTACAAAGACGCTTTCAACGCCTATATCGCCAGCAAATTCCTCACCCGGTGAGGCGCAACCCATGAGGCCACCCCAAACCCCTCCAGGAGGGGCTTTTTTTCGGGTGCTGCCGAATCATGTAGAGCCGCACCCTGGTGCGGCTGGTGACCGAATGTGGAGGCCATTCCAAATCCTCGGTCCCGAATCATGTAGAGCCGCACCCTGGTGCGGCTGGTGACCGAATGTGGAGGCCATTCCAAATCCTCGGCTCCGAGTTATGTAGAGCCGCACCCTGGTGCGGCTGGTGACCGAGTCAGGTGGGGCGACAA
>JAFYCU010000298.1 GCA_017545095.1 Muribaculaceae bacterium
ATTGTGCATTAATTCGTAACTTTGCATGTTAAAACCGAAATGACGCTATGGCAGACGATAACGAACAGCTTGACGAACAGTTGAACGAAGAAACCTTGAACGACGGTATTCAGCCCGACGGTGATGCACAGGATGATGCCAACACCGCTGAACACTCATCCTATCAAGTGCCCAAGGACAAGAAACTCCAGCTCTCGGGCATGTATGAGAACTGGTTTCTCGACTATGCCTCCTATGTGATTCTGGAGCGTGCCGTGCCGCACATCGAGGACGGTTTCAAGCCCGTGCAGCGACGCATCATGCACGCCATGAAGGAGGCCGATGACGGCCATTTCAACAAAGTGGCCAACCTGGTGGGACTCACCATGCAGTACCACCCTCATGGCGATGCCAGCATCTATAATGCGCTGGTGCAGCTGGGACAGAAGGACCTGCTTATCTCCACGCAGGGTAACTGGGGAAACATCCTCACCGGCGATGGAGCTGCCGCAGGACGATACATCGAGGCGCGACTCAGCCCGTTTGCTCTGGACGTGGTGTTCAACCCCAAGGTCACCGACTGGGGATGGAGCTACGACGGTCGCAAACGCGAGCCGCTCACCCTACCCGCCAAGTTCCCGCTGCTGCTGGCTCAGGGTGCCGAGGGCATTGCCGTGGGACTGTCGTGCAAAATCCTGCCACACAACTTCAACGAGATTCTCGATGCCGCTGTGGCCTACCTGCGCGGTGAGGAGTTCCACCTCTATCCCGACTTCCAGACCGGCGGCTACATCGACGTGAGCCGATACAACGATGGCGAGCGCGGCGGCAGTGTGCGCGTGCGTACGCGCATCGAAAAACTCGACAATAAGACCCTCGTGGTGCGCGACGTGCCCTACGGAAAGACCACTGGCACGCTGCTCGATAGCATCGTCAAGGCCAGCGAGAAAGGCAAAATCAAGGTCAAGCGAGTCGACGACCTCACCAGCGAGTATGCCGAAATCAATGTGCAGCTACAGCCGGGAACGTCGAGCGACATCGCCATCGATGCACTTTACGCGTTCACCGACTGTGAAATCAGCATCTCGCCCAACTGCTGTGTGATCAAGGACGAGAAGCCGCAGTTCCTCACCGTGAGCGATGTGCTGCGATTCAGCGTGGATCACACCAAAGACATCCTGCGTCAGGAACTGGAGATTCGCCGTGGCGAGACCATGGAGGCGTTGCATAGCGTGTCGCTGGAAAAAATCTTCATCGAGGAGCGCATCTACAAGGACCGGCAGTTTGAGCAGGCCAAAGACCAGGAGACGGCCATCGCCCACGTCGATAAGCGTCTCGACCCCTTCAAGCCGCAGTTCTACCGCGAGGTGACCACCGACGACATCCTGCGCCTGCTGGAGATTCCCATGAAGCGCATCATCAAGTACAACAGCGAGAAAGCCGACAACTACATTGTCACGCTTAACGAGCGCATTGCCGAAATCGACCACAATCTGGAGCATCTGGTGGAATATACCATCGAGTGGTATCAGGGGTTGAAGGCCAAGTATGGACACCTGTATCCGCGCCGCACCATCATCCGTGAGTTCGACAACATCGAAGCCAGCAAGGTGGCCGAAGCCAACGAGAAGCTCTACATTGACCGTGCAGGCGGCTTCATCGGCACTGCACTCAAGAAGGACGAGTATGTGTGCCCGTGCAGCGATATCGACGATGTGATTGTGTTCTACAAGGATGGCAAGTACAAGGTCATCAAGGTGGCCGAGAAGTGCTATGTGGGCAAGAACGTGCTATATGTCAACGTGTTCAAGCGCAACGACTCGCGCACCATCTACAACGTGCTCTATCAGGATGGCCGGGGCGGCACCACCTATATGAAACGTTTCGCCGTCACAGGCATCACACGCGACCGCGACTACGACCTCACCCAGGGCAAGCCGGGTAGCAAGGTGGTGTGGTTTAGTGCCAATCCCAACGGTGAGGCCGAAGTGCTGCGCGTGGTGCTCAAGCCTAAGTTCCGTCTCAAGGTGCTGCAATTCGATGTGGACCTGGCCGAGTTGGCCATCAAGGGAAAGCAGACGCGTGGCAACATCGTCACGCGCAACGAGGTGCACCGCATCACCCTCAAGGAACGCGGGGCGAGCACCCTCGGCGACCGAGAGGTGTGGTTCGACCCCGACATCCTGCGCATCAACTACGAGGGTCATGGCCACAGTCTGGGCTTTTTCGGTGGCGACGACCGCATCTTGGTCATCATGCGCAACGGCGACTTCTATACCACCACGGCAGCAGCCACCAACCACTACGACGATGGCATTCTGCGCATCGAGAAATATCGCCCGCATGTGGTGTGGACCGCAGTGCTGTTCGATGCCGATCAGGGATATGTCTATATCAAGCGCTTTGAGCTGGAGGACAACCCCAAGCGGCAGCGCATGATTGGCGAAAACCCCGCATCGAAGCTGCTCCTGCTCACCGACACACCGCTGCCGCGATTCGAGGTGACGATGGGCGGCGAGGATGCTTCCCGCGAGCCGTTGGTGATAGATGCCGAGGAGTTTATCGCTGTCAAGGGTTTCAAGGCCAAAGGCAAACGCATCACCAACTGGCAGGTTGATACCGTAACCGAAATCGAGTCGCGCGAACTGCCCGAGGATGCTGAGGATGAAACCCTCGACGATTCCGGAAATCCAGAAGAATCCGGAGCCCCCGAAAATTCCGCCACTTTCGAGGCTTCCGACCCCCGCGACATGAGCCAGGCCGAAGTGCTCGACAAGCTCACTGGCCAGCGCCGCCTTTTCGACGATGACTGAGCAAGTAAGCAAGCGTGATTGTAGGGATGCGGCCTGCCATGTCCACGAGCTACAAACTCCAAGCTACAAGTGGTGCGATGCAACAAGAACTAAGCACTTCCACCTCCCTTTTCTTACAGGGAAAACCTAAAGCCCCTCCTTTAGGAGGGGTTTGGGGAGGCCGCGAGTTTTGGGGAGGTCTTGGTGTTTTTTTGTTATCCTTCCTCATCTGCTTTGCCACCCATGCTGCCGAGGCCGACAGCGTGCCGCCGTTGCGGCCGGTCACGGCGATGTTCACCGCCGAGGTGGGCCATGCCAATGTGCTCGACACCTATCTCACTCCCATCGCCTATGGCGGCATACACTGTGCATTAGGCTACACGGCCACGCAAGCCACCGGCTTTGACCCGCATCGTTGGGTGCGGCAGCTGGCGTTCGAGGCCAGCTATTCGCCCACCCACAACCCTGTCGGCAACCGCACCCTGCACACACTCATGGTGGAAGGCCGCTGGGGCATGATGCACCGTTGGCAAGGTTGGAGCCCAGGCGTGCGCCTCTTGTTCGGGGGCGACACGCGTCTTCGTGGTGGTGCTGTCTATAACCCCTCGGGCAGCAACAATGTGGTGAGCGCACGCATCCATTGGAGTGTGGGAGCTGCATCCATGGTGGTGTGGCATACACGCATGGGTCGCCTGCCTGTCACCTGCTCCTATGCGGTCTCGCTGCCCCTGGCCGGCGTGTTTTTCTCGCCGGAATACGACGAGAGCTACTACGAGATCTATCTCGGCAACCGCAGCCATCTGGCGCATTTCGGCTGGTGGGGCAACCGTTTTGACCTCGACCACCGCTTGAGCCTCGACCTTCATCTGGGCGGCACCACCATGCGCGTGGGTTACCACGGGCGTGTAGAGCGGTCGTGGGTGAGCCACCTCAACACCCACCACGTAACACATGCCCTGGTCATCGGCATCGGCGGCGACTTCCTCTCCATCCCCCGCCAAGGCATCAACCCCAAAGCAAGAATTGTCAATGGATTGTGAAAAATGCCAATCAAGAGCAATGCAATCGCGAAGAAAAGATAGCATTGAGTCAACAAGCTCCCCCTCTAAGAAGATAGAGGGGGCCGGGGGGAGTATGACAACACACACTCACAATGCTCCAGAATCGAAACCATTTCGCCGAGCATTGCGCAACAACTCAACAGAAGCAGAAAAGGCTTTATGGAACTGGCTCAAAGGGAACAAGATAGTTGGACTATGTTTCCGTCGTCAATATAGCATTGATAACCACATCCTTGACTTCTATTGTCCCAAATTGAGATTGGCTATCGAGTTAGATGGGGAGTATCATTATCATGGAAATATGTTGACCGCTGATTATGAGCGAGATGCCTATCTGTTTGAGAAATATGGAATCAGAACATTGCGATTTGAAAACCATATCGTTTTTGAGCAACCTTATACCATTATCAATGCCATTAAATTGACTAAATCCGAAAAAGAAAATCGTGTTACATAGTGATATGAAGAAATCAAAATACTTGATGAGCGTGTGTGGTCATACTCCCCCCAACCCCCTCTACCTTAGAGGGGGAGCTACCGCAATCTATCAGGATTATGACCATAGGGGGGAATTTAATCCACAACTAAAACGGCGTAGCCGTTTTAGCAATCCTCTCGCCATATCGCGCAATTGTGTATTCTACATTCTGCAATGTGCAATACTGCTGCTCTTGGCTTCTTGCCACGATGAGCCGAAGCAACGGCCCGACACCCCCGAGGGCAACTTCGACGCCCTGTGGACCATCATCGACGAGCATTACCCATTCTTTGCCGACAAGCAGGTCGACTGGCAGGCTGTGGGCGACAAGTACCGTGCAAAACTCACCCACGACATGACCTCGCGCGAACTTTTCGACCTATGCAGCGACATGCTCAAGGAACTGCGCGACGGACACACCAACCTCATCGCCTCGCACGATGTGTCGCGCTACTGGATCTGGGAGCAATACCCCGTCAACTACGACGAGCGGCTCATCGATGAACACTACCTCAACTTCAACTACCGCCGCACCACGGGCATGAAGTATGCCCTGCTCGACAACAACTTCGGTTACCTGCGCTACGAGTCCTTTTCCACCAATATTGGCGAAGGGAACCTCGACCTGGTGCTCAACCACCTTGCCACTGCCGATGGACTCATCATCGACGTGCGCAGCAACGGCGGCGGCTACCTCACCAATGTGGAGACACTCGTGGGGCGGTTCATCGGCGAGCGCACCCATGTGGGATCCATCCAGCACAAGACCGGGCCTGGCCACAACGATTTCAGCGAGCCATACGACTATTATTTTGAACCCACCAAGAATCACATCCACTACCAGAAATCCGTTGTCGTGCTCGCCAACCGAGGCTCGTTCAGCGCAACCAACAACTTCGTATCCATCATGAAGCACCTGCCGCAGGTCACCGTGGTGGGCGACACCACCGGCGGCGGCAGCGGACTGCCGTTCACCAGCGAATTGCCCAACGGCTGGAACGTGCGTTTCTCCTCCTGCCCCGTGCGCGACATCGACGGTCACGTCACCGAACACGGCGTGGCTCCCCACATCCGTATCGACCAGTCGCCCGCCGACACCCGGCAGGGCCGCGACACCATGCTCGAAACCGCCTTCACCATCCTCACCCGCCAGCGGTGAGGCGGTGTCGTTACAGAGCCACTTTGCGCACGGTGTTGCCTACTATCACGATGTAGATGCGCCCTTGGGGCAGGCCGTCGATGAAGGTGTTGAGGGTGGGGTGCTGGTAGTAGAGTCGGCCATCGGTGCCATAGACCGAGGTCCATGTGCCGTTGCGGTCGCCGCGAATGTAGATGGCTCCGCCGTATGCCCAGATTTCGGGCTCGAGCTTTTCGGCTTCGGGCAGCTCGATGGCTGTGGGGGTGTGTCCCACGCTTAGGGGCAGCACATCGTCGCTTTCGTGGATGAGGTTGGTGGCGGCCAGCACGTAGTCGGTGGTGCCCTCGGGGGTGGCGATGTAGTAATGGTCGGCTGCGGTGAGTGCCATGGGGTAGCCGTCGGGGCCGTAGACGCGGAAGGCCATGTTGCCGCCCAGAGCCACGCGGGTGTAGCCGTTGTCGAGGTCCTCGCTGATGAGTTCGGCACGGTCGAGGTAGATGTCATCGTTGGTCCACAGCGAGAAACGGTCGCCGTCGCCCCACACGGGATGGTCGGCATAGCGGGTCAGGGCGCGCTCGCTCTCCACGATCAGGTCGATGCCGCTCATGGCCAGAAAATTGTCGCTGCCACTCACCAGTGGTGGCCATGGTGCGGCGCAATACACTTCGAACAGGTTGAAGCAGTCGCTCAATGCCCCCGTTCCCAGTTCGGTTATGCTGGCAGGCAAGAACACCGTGTGCAGGTTCACGCATTCGCTGAACGCTCCCTCGCCAATCTCGGCCACACCATCGGGCACGGCGATGTTGGCCACATCGGTGCCAGCCATCATGTAGGGCGGCACGGCTTCGAGGTCGAGTGGCAGGGTGATGCTTCCCAAACGGTCGCAGCCGGCGAAGGCGGCACGGCCAATGCGGGTGACGCTGCGCGGCAGCTGTACCTCGGTGACATCGGCACCGAGCATGGCGCTGTCGGCAATGGCGGTGACTCGGTAGTTGAAGCCATCGCAATATACCTGCTCGGGAACGAGCTGCACACCATGGTACATGCTCACGCCGCGCTCGTCGAGGGCACGGCACACGGCCACTTCGTCATCGCCTGTGAACTCATAGTAGAACCCGCCGCTGGTGAAGTCCCAAGCCGAGAGGGGAATGCATAGTGCACAATGCGCAAGGCATAATGCAGTGATGCACAATCTTTTTATGCACATCCAGTCGCGCATCGAGCGTTGAGAATGTAGTGTTCTTGTATTCATTGTCGTTGTCAGTTTTCAAATTATTTTACTCTACTGTAAGTGCGGTTCTTATTGCCGCCATGCGCTTCGATGTAGCCGAATGCGGTGAGTTGGCGCAGATAGCGTTTTGCCGTAGTGGCGGTGAGACCGAAATGTGCTACGATGGTCTCGGTTGTCATGTCGTTCTTATCGGCCATGAATTGCAAGATATCGACCATTTTCTCGGCCACAGATGGCTTTATCGACCATTTATCGGCCATTTCCCTCATTAAAGCCGCTTTATCGACCACATTGGTCTCAGTGGTTCGAATAAATTGGTTGATGTCCGTCTGCAAGTGCTTGCAGTGATGACGAGTCATGCAGTCAAGAAAGATATTGATGTCTTCTTGTTCCCGAGAATCTATCAATGCCTGTATGTATTCCGCTTTGTCTTCCTTTAATACCTTGGTGGGCAAAACACCGAACTCCCATTGCAGCAAGTTCATCAGCAGTCGGCACGTTCGTCCGTTTCCGTCGGCCCATGGGTGGATGCTAACCAGTTCAAAGTGTGCCCAGAAACTGAGGTCGTAAACGGCAGCCACATCGGAGGCATCAATAGCCATGCGCCTCATGTTCAACTCTTGGCAAAAAGCATCCAGTCGTGAGGGTACTTTCAAATACGACATATAAGACTTTCCACCCACACCAGCCGTCACGTTCAGTTTGCGAAGTTCTCCCTTGGCAGCCGAGAAATCACCTCCAATGGAGTGATATTCGCTGCCTGTCCGCGCCATGACTTTTCCGGCAAGCGTAATGAGCCAATCGACAGTGATGGGCTCGTGTCGCATAATCCATTGTCTACCATGGTCGTAGGCCGCTTTCAAATCGAGATTCATCATCTGCTCCGTCATCGTGCGCTTGCTGCTGGTGATGCCCTCGTCGAACAGCAATTGAGCTTCCACCTCGGTCACTGTAGAGCCTTCGATGGCTGTCGAGTGCGTGATGATGGAGTACAGATAGAATTTATCGAAATCGATCTGGTCCGAAATGCCCAGTTCCTTGTGTCGCTGGAGCAATCTCAACAGTTGATCTTTATTCTCTTTCGTCATGGTTATTACCTATTGACCCTTACACCGATTGAGTGACCGTGATAAAACACTATTGGGCGATACGGAAGCCGATGCTGGAGTTACGAGTGCCCACGGTACTGTAGCTTCGAAACGACACGCGGCAGTAATTGGCATAGGAGCTAAATCCACCGCTGCGAACCACACGGTAAGAACCCGATGTGGGGCCAGCAGGATTTGCCTGCTCGTTGCTGCCGTAGTTGCCATACAAGTCTTGACACCACTCCCACACATTGCCGCTCATGTCGTACAGCCCCAACTCATTCGGAGCTTTCGTAGCCACGGTTTGCGTTCCGATGGTTCCCGGTATGCCATTGCGGGGTGCCGGAGTGTTGCCAATATACCAAGCCACATTGCCGATTGAGTTGCCTCCTGCGTACTTATAGCCCTGACTCTGGTTACCGCCACGGGCGGCATATTCCCATTCGGCCTCGGTGGGCAGTCGGAAGTGCTGACCCGTGAGTTGGTTGAGTTTCGTGATAAATGTCTGGCAGTCGTTCCAACTTACATGCTCCACAGGACGTTTGAGGTTATTTCCATAATTTGATCCATTATAAACACTCGGATTACTCCCCATCACCGCCAGCCACAACTCCTGGGTCACCTCGGTCTCACCAATGCAGTAGTTGCTCAAAGTTACCTGATGCGCAGGGGATTCATTTTCCATGGCATCGTCGCCCTGCTCGGCAGTGCCTCCCATAGTGAACGTGCCACCAGCAACCGGCACCATCTTGAACGAGATGCCATACACCGTATAGATTGCAGCTTCAGGAAAATCCAGAAGGATATTGATGAGCCTGTTAATATCTTCCACGCCAATGGTGCCGTTGCAAGATAGGTCATAGTATGAAAAATCATCTGCTTCAGGAGACACGGCAAAATCCAAGATGACATTAATCATGGCATTGAGGTCATCCACATCGGTGACACCATTTTTGGTTACATCACCCCGAGGGAAAATCACTGAAACAAGACACGAGTCGGGTTGTGCCATTCCGTCAGAGCTATCCACGGTGATAATGGCGCTACCGGGCTTGACTCCCAACACCTGCACACGGCCATTCACCACCCTCGCCGTGGCCACGCTGCTATCGCTGCTCTCCACAGCGTAGATCAATTCCTGCGGCGCGTTCGGGGTGAGCGACACCATTTCGCCAACCCAAATCTCCGCTTCGTGCTTATCGAGGGTGATAGGAACTGACGGTCCCGTCACCGTCACATGGCACCGCGCCTCAAACCACGCACACTGGGCAATGATATCCGCCTCGCCTTGTTTGTCGCCCTGAATGGTGTACACAAGCCTTCCTGCATTATAATCGTAGCTTAACTCCACCGACACAACATCTGGATTAGAAGACATTACCACTTCGCGCAGCCCTGTATTGTTAGGTGTGAGAATTGGGGTTATGGTCAGCTGGTCATCCACTCTGAGCAGCAATACGCTATCCTGGTCCCACTTCAAAGCCTCGGGTTCTACAGCATCATCCACTATATTGAGGAATTTACTGCCCCAATATGGGTGATTGGCATACGCAGTCATTGACAGACAAGGTACATGAAGATTTACGTTACCGAGATAACTGAACGTGTTTTCAACGCACTCGGGAGGTGTAGTGGCATAGCAGTAAACCTCACGGGATGGAGATAAACGCAAACCGCTAATGGCAGTGATACCTTCCTTGATATAAACATAGTCAAGACTCTCCATATAGTCGATGTAACCATCAACCATCGGTGTTTCGCAAATCTTGACAGATCCTTCACCAGCAAGAATGATAGAGGTAAAACGGCACCGGAAAAAGGGACTATGGCCAATCACGGTCACCGAATTGGGTATGGTAAGCGAGCCAGTAAAGCCACAATCAGAAAAAGCAGTGCCACCTATCGAAGTCACCGATTCGGGGATAACGAGCGAGCCAGCCAAACCGCTGCAACCATAAAAGGATGCATAACCAATATCGGTCACAGAATCGGGAATAATTAAAGGGCCAGTGAAACCGCTGCAATTATTGAAAACCCCATCATTAATGCGGGTTAGAGAACTGGGGAGAGATAGCCTACCCGTAAATCCGCTGCATGCCGCAAAAGCATTATTGCCGATTGTGGTCACTGAATCTGGTAGGCAAAGCTGCCCCGTGAAACCGCTGCAACCCAAAAAGGCCTCTTTGCCAATGGTTGTCACGGAGCCAGGAATGGACAGTTTCCCAGTGAAACCGCTGCAATACTCAAAAGCTGAATCACCAATGCATGCCACGAAATAGGTTTTGTTTTCGTGAGCGACTTGTTCAGGGACGGTCAGCGAACCTGAAGCACTTGGATAGGCGGGAGTGTACCTTTGAATCGAAGAGTCCCATTGTGGCCTCTGCTGATACGTTACCGTCACCGACTGGCCATCGGTGTTGGTGTTGTAACAGATGCCATCGACCATGAAGTCGTAAGCGACCGCTGGAAGAGAGGTAATTGCAATGGCAACTATCAGCAGGAATTGAGTGATTATTTTGGTCATATTGAATGCTTTTTCTATATATTCGTAAGCTTAAGCGTCAGTGCAACAGCAGTTCGTTTACTCCTGCATGAGCCAGTCGTCGATGGTGCGGGTGTCGGGGTTGATGTTGATGGCCAGCAGCCGCACGGGACGTCCGTCGTGTCGGTACTTGGCGGCGTAGTCCTTGCGCCGGAGCTGCTCCATGGCCTCGGTGGCGGTGTGCCCCAGCTTGAGCTCGATCACATAAATCTCGCGCGGCATACGCAGCACGATGTCGATGCGCCCGTCGCTGGTTCGGTCCTTGGCGCTCACGTCGGCACCCTGGGCCACCAGCATGGTGTAGAGCAGCGCCTGGTAGTGCTTCTCGGTGGGCGCGGAGATGTCGTAGGGGATGGAGCGGTAGAAGTCGGTGAGCACCGGCATGAACG
>JAFYCU010000025.1 GCA_017545095.1 Muribaculaceae bacterium
ATGGTCAACCAGTATTCGGCATCGGCGGCCGAAATCTTCAGTGGGGCCATGCAGGATTGGGATCGGGCCGTTGTCGTCGGTAGACGCACCTTCGGCAAGGGGTTGGTGCAGCGTCCTGTGCGCTTTGACGACGGCTCGATGATTCGGCTCACCGTGGCGCGCTATTACGCCCCCAGCGGGCGATGCATCCAGAAGCCCTATACCAAGGGTAACAAGAAAGCCTATGAGGAAGACTTGCTCGAGCGTTCCAAGAGCGGGGAGTACTACAGCCTAGACAGCATCCATTTCAACGACTCGTTGCGTTACACCACGCTCACTCATCAGCGCCCCATCTATGGCGGCGGCGGCATCATGCCCGATATCTTTGTGCCCGTTGACACCAGCGAGTACAGCACTTATTATCGTGATATGGTCGCCAAGGGTGTAGTCAATCAGTTCGCGATCGACTATGTCGACAAGCATCGCAAGGAAATCAAGTCAAAGTACCCCACATTGAGCGATTACGATGCACACTATGTGGTCAGTGATGCCGATATGCAGCACTTTGTCGAGGCCGGAGAGAAGGAAAAGGTGAAGTATGACGAGAAGATGTACCGCACCAGCGAGCGGGTCTTCCGCACGATGATCAAGGCACTGATTGCACGTGATGTCTATGCCGATGCAAGCGCCTACACCCGCATCGTCAACCACCGCAACCCCGATCTTGAGGCAGCGGTTCGGGTGCTCTATGACAGGGAGCGATTCGATTCGCTCTTGCAGCACGGAAATCCCGATTACGAGCGTCTCGTCAAGAAGTAGGTCGGGCCTCCCGAGCCATCTTGAACAGTTCCAGCGGCAGGTGACAATAGCCTGTGGGGTTCTTGTCCAGATAGTCCTGGTGATAGTCCTCGGCAGGGTAGAAGTTGACCAGCGGGCCCACCTCCACCGCCAGCGGGGCAAACAATTCCTCGGCCACTTGCCGCACTTTCTCCTCAATCACTGGCAATTGTGCCGCGTCGGTATAATAGATGCCCGTACGGTATTGTGTGCCCACGTCGGGGCCCTGCTGGTTCACGCTCAGCGGGTCGATGGCTTTGAAGTACATGTCCAGCACGAAGCGCAGGCTCGCTACCTCGTCGTCATAGGTCACATGCACCGTTTCGGCAAACCCTGTCGTGTCGGTGCACACGTCTTGATACGTAGGGTTCTCGCTGTGGCCGTTGGCATAGCCCACCTGGGTCGACAACACCCCGGCCACTTGCTTGAAGAAGTGCTCGGTGCCCCAGAAGCAACCGCCAGCCAGATAGATCTCTTTTTTCATTGTACTGAGTTTTGTTGGTGCAAAAGTAAGATTTTTATTTGAATTGGAAAAATGACCTTAGGAGTAATTATTTCCACCTACAATCATCCCACGTGGCTTGAGAAGACCTTGTGGGGCTACCTCTGTCAGACGCGGCCAGCCGATGAAATCATCATCGCCGACGACGGCTCAACGCCCGACACGCGCCAGCTGGTCATGCAGTTTGCCGCCTGGCTGCCCATCAAGCACGTGTGGCACGACGACCAGGGGTTTCGCAAGACGCGCATCCTGAACCAGGCCCTGCGTGCGGCCCAGAGCGACTATCTGGTGTTTACCGACCAGGACTGTGTGCCACGCCAAGATTTCCTCGCAGTCCATGCCGGCCAGGCACGGCGCGGGCGCTTCTTGAGCGGAGGCCTGGTGAGGCTGCCGCTCGCCGTCAGCCAGCTCATCACGCAGGGCGACATCCGCAGCCAGCGGGCCTTCGACCTCAGGTGGCTGCACAGCAGGGGACTCAAGTGCAACTTCAAGTGCTCCAAGCTGGCGCCCTGGCCGTGGTTCTCGCGGGCCATGAACGCCGTCACCCCGGCCAAGGCCACATGGAACGGCTGCAACGCCTCGGGATGGCGGCACGACCTGCTCGCCGCCAGGGGATTTGACGAGCGAATGAAGTATGGCGGCGAAGATCGCGAAATGGGAGAGCGCCTCGTCAACGCCGGCATCAAGGGCAAGCAAGTACGCTACACAGCCATCGCCATCCACCTCGATCACGACCGACCCTACGTCGACCCCCAAGCCATCGAGCAAAACAACCAAATTCGGCAGCAAACACACGACACCCACGCCGTCACCACCCACTACGGACTGTGACACAAAGCAAATCACAGCAAAAAAGAGAGCGAAGTTCATCAGATTTCGCTTTTTTTTCATTGTCGAACGCCCCTTTTTTTGTAATTTTGCGGGTTGTACATTTTCAGACCGTTGTTGACATGAACATCTTTGCAGATTTACCCAACCGTCAAGCCGCCGAGTATGGCGATCGTGAGCAGTTGCGTTACCGCGACCGCGTGACCGCCGCGTGGACCTCGATGTCGTGGAACGCGCTGCGCCATGCCGTTGAGCGGGTGGCGGTGGCGCTCTATGACCTGAACCTGGAGGAGCAAGGCCGGCTGTGCCTGTTCACACAGAACTGCCCCGAGATCTTCATCGCCCACTTTGCCGCCTTCTACAACCGTGCCGTGCCGGTGCCCATCTATGCCACCAGCAGCCGCGACGAGGCAGCCTACATTATCAACGACTCGGGGGC
>JAFYCU010000026.1 GCA_017545095.1 Muribaculaceae bacterium
AAACTTTCATTCAATAAATGACACTTATGAATGTGTTTTTTGAGATTATTAAGAGTTTTTGTGCCTTGTAGGCAAAAAAAGAGCGGACATAGCCAGAGTTATTCCTTGCGAGAATAACTTCTGTACAAAATATGCACACCACCTCCATTTTTGTGGTTTACAAAAGTTAAATACGTTAAATCTTCGTCTTTTTCATCCTCCATTAAATCCGCGCAATCACTTTTCTACCGTTTTAATCGAAACAAATTGGTACACAATAAGTTGCAAATACGAGGAATGCAGTGGACTGACGAGCGTGACCATCGGCAACTCCGTAACCGAAATCGGCGAACACGCCTTCTACGGCTGCAGTGGACTGACGAGTGTGGTTTGGAACGCGAAATCATTAAATGATTTTTCATTATCTGGTAGACCATTTTACTTTTGTTCCTCCATCCAAAGTTTCACATTCGGTAATGAGGTGCAGAGGATTCCCAGTTATCTTTGTTACGGAATGTCTAAACTGACGAGTGTGATCATCCCCAACTCCGTAACATCAATCGGCATCGATGCGTTCTCCGGCACTGAGTGGTATAACAATCAGACTGATGGCATGGTTTATGCAGGTTTGGTGGCATACAAATACAAAGGCACTATGCCCAATGGAACCTCGATTACTGTAAAAGATGGCACCATAAGTATTGCTGACGGTTGTTTTTCTGGTTGCACTGGCTTGACGAGCGTTACCATCCCGAACTCCGTGACCCACATCGAAGGGACTGCTGAGTTTGAACCGTTTGTTGATTGGGATGCTTATGAAATAAAATGGAATTTAATTTGCAATGGTGCTTTTGCTTATTGCACCAGCCTGAAAAACATCAATATCCTCAACTCCGTGACTGAAATCGGTGGTGGCGCGTTTTATGGCTGCAGCGGCTTGACCAGCGTGACCATCGGCAACTCCGTAACATCAATCGGTATCTATGCATTCGCTGGTTGCAGCAGCATCACCAGCGTGATATGGAATGCAGTTAGTTGTTGGGTGAAAACTCATATTGAAGCGGGTTATTCGTACCCGGTGGATGATCAGTCTGCGGTCTATGGAGATATAGAGAGGGATTATTATCCATTTGAGGATTCAAATATCAAGGCTATCACTTTTGGAGATGAAGTCAAGGTAATACCACGCGACTTGTGTAGAAACAAGGGAACCTTGACGAGTGTAACCATCGGCAATTCGGTGACCTCTATCGGCGACAATGCTTTCTATTATTGCAGCGGCTTGACGAGCGTGACTATCCCGAACTCGGTGACCTCTATCGGTAGCGAGGCCTTCCGTTATTGTTACCATGTAAATGAGATTATCAACAAGGCTCAACGTCCTCCCAGAGCAGCGGATAACACATTTGATGGCATGAATTATAAGGATTGTGTCGTGAAGGTGCCTGCGGGGTTTGCCCAAGTATATTGGACAGCAACCGGATGGGAGCACTTTGAGAACATACTGGAATTGGACGCAGTCGAACCCATTGTGGGTGACATTAATGGTGACGGCGTGGTGGATGTGGACGACTTGAACATGGTGGTCAACATCATGTTGAGGAAAGAGTGAGAGTAACCTTTTAGCATCCTACGACCTTGGAGGCGGTGTCGTGTTGACGCTGTTGGGCGGTGGCTGCGCGTGCGGCTGCCGCCCTTGCTGCTTGGGGGCAGGAGGCCGAGGCGTTGATGATGGCATTGTCCACAGTTCTTTGCCCATTGTCCATAGTGTGTTATAACTATCCCTATGCGGCATATTGTGCATTAGCCATCTTGGTTCTCGATTCTTGGTTCTTGGTTCTCGGTTCTGCGAGCTGGGGTTAGTGGTGGTCGCTGTTGACCATCTTCGAAGCTCACCCCCGATACAGCCTTACCCCAGGCGCACAGGTTGGCACAAATACTTGCTGGGGACAAACGGTGGGTTGTTGTTTCTTTTTGTTCAGGTTCTATTCTGGCACCTTGAATAGCGAGAAGTTGACCTTGCCATACACGCGGTGCTGGAAGAATTGGGGCAAAGCGGTGAAATCGTTGGCACGCGAGTGCTCCACCACCACGAGCGTGCCCGGCTTCACCATCGTCGACTCCAGAATCATTCGCGGCAGCTGGGGCAGCTGCTCCAAGTCGTAGGGCGGGTCGGCAAAGATGATGTCGAATTGCCGCTGGCAGGTGGCGATGAAGCGGAACACATCGCCCTTGACCAGTGTCACGCTTTCGTCGGCCAGCTGTTGCTTGACACGCTGCATAAACCGATATTGCGTCGCGGCTTTCTCCACGCTGGTGACCGTGGCGCACCCCCGCGAGGCGAACTCGAAGCTGATGGCCCCCGTGCCGGCAAAGAGGTCCAGCGCGTGAAGCCCTTCGAAGTCGACCAAGTTCTCAAGCACGTTGAAAATGTTCTCGCGCGCCATGTCGGTGGTGGGTCGCGCGGTGATGTTGGTGGGCACGTCGAAACGCCGACGGCCATATTTTCCGGTTATGATTCGCATGTGGCAAGCAAAATGAGGTCGAAGGGAGCCTGCATGGCATTCTGCCCGAGGGTGACGGCCGAGGCGGGAAAGATGGCAGGCATCACATATTTCACATATCGTCGCAGCTGGGAAGCCAGTTCGTCGCGCAAGGTCTTGTCGCCCGTGAGCTGAATCTCGTCGGCGTGTTGGTCCATGTCTAGGCTCTGCCAGGTGTGCATGACCAGATAGGTGGCATCGGCCACGTTGCGCACGGGCTGACTGTTGGCCATGTGCAACCGCCCCTGCCGGTAGACGGCAATGTCGATCACATCCTCGTGCAAGTTGATGAACATGCGTGCGATGTCGGTGCCCGTGTTCAACGCCTTGAAATGCTCGCACAGCGGGTAGAGGTGATGCACCATGGGAGGGGTGTTGAACGTGCGCTGCAGGAATGCCTGCGTGCCCTTGGGCAGGCTGTAGACCACGCCCACCTCGCACTGCGGTAGCTGGCAGGCGGCCACCTCGCCATCATCGTCGGGGAACGAGGCCGCCAGCACGCGTGCCGCCAGTGCGGCATCGTCGGCCACCTCGGGCGGCACAACGGCAAAATGCGGCGCACGCATCACACAGCGCACACGGCCATAGTCGTCGAGCAGCAGCGGGTGGTCGTACACGGCATTCTCCAGTGCCTGCAACGGCGGCAGCGCGGTGTCGAACGCAATGTCGCGCATGATGAGGGAGTCGGGCTGCGAGGGGGCATACAAGATGAACTGCATGCTCTGCCCGCCCACAGCCATGTCGAGCATCCAGCGCTCGGGGTGCTGGATGGTGATATCGGTAATGGGTGATGAAGTGCTCATGAGTCTTCAATTCCAGATTTTCGTGCAAAAATAGCGATTTCTGCCGTAACGGCGAAATTTTCAGGCAAGAAAAAAACGGACTGCCATCGAAGGCAGCCCGCTATTGCCATGCACACGATGATTCAACTCACATCTTGTGCAGCATCACGTTGATGATGATGTTCAGGTCGTCCACATCGGTCACGCCATTACCATCCACGTCGCCGCTCGTGCCTTCGGGGGCTTTGCGAAGCATCACGTTGATGACGATGTTGGCATCATCGATGTCGGTGACACCATCACCATTCACATCGCCCAGCACGCCGGGAACACGCTCGGGCACACGGCTGTAGACCGTCTCCAGACCCTTGAACGCCACGTTGTAGGCCTCGCCCGAGGTCATCGTGCCCAGGTCGATCTGGATCGACGACAGGCGGATGGGATACGAACCCATGCTCTCGGCCTCGGTCCACTGGCTCGTGGGAAGGTCGATCACCAAATCCTGGCCGGCAATCACCGTGTCGGGAACCACCGTGGCCGTCATCAGCTTGCCCGCGCCGGCATACAGGCTGAACACCACCTGCTTAACAGGTGCGTTGCCCGGGTTCATGCGCAGACGCAGCGTGTCGGGAAGGCTCCACAGCCGCACCGACTTCTCCAGCAGGATGCGCGGCAGGCGGCCAGTGGCACCCGTGTAGTCCCAGCGGAAGCCGCCGTCGCCCAGCTGCGTGGCCGAGCCGTCCTTGCCGGCGCGCATGGTCACCTTCCATGTCGAGGCCACCAGGCTGTCGGCCGTCATCACATGGGCCGTGGGGCATTCCACCGTCACCAGCATCGTGTCGGTGATGCCGTCGACCGTGCCGCGCACGACCGATGTGCCATCCTTCAGGCCGCGCAGCACGCCGCCATCGTCGATGCGCACCACGGCGGGGTCGCTCGTGGTCCACGTCAGTGCCTCGGCGGCCAGCGGCATCGCTGCACCGTCCATCACACTCTGGGCCTCCACCGTGTAGTCGCGCAGGCCGTCGGTGACGATGCTGTGGTGCACCAGCGACATGTTGTCGAGTTCCTCGCCGATGATGGTCATCGGCATCGACACGCTCACCTCGCCCAGCGTGGCCGTGAGCAACGCCTCGCCCGTACCTGTGGCGAAGAACAGCGTGTCGCCCTTGATGCGACCGAAGCCCTCGGGGCACGACAGCTTCACGCCCTGCACATCGGGGTCGACGAGCAGGCCGTACTGGTTGTAGCCGTAGAAATGCGGCACATACACGCCGTAGCGCGGCGTGCTCAGGCGGAAGTCCTGGAAGCGCAGCTCGGCAATCACATCATCGTCGGGCGCGTTATAGACGGCAAACATCGCGTTGCCAGTGGCACGATCCTGACCAATGCTGGGGTTGTTGCGCGCACCGAACATGGTGGAGTAGAGAATCGACGAGCCACCGCCGTCGAGGTTCATGGCCTCGGTGGCTCCCTGGAAACGCATAATGCAGCCCAAGCCATCGATTGACACGCCAGCCGACAATGACTGACGACCATCGACCACGCAGAAGTAGACTTTTTTGCCATCATCGCTGTAGCCAATGCCCGTACGCGGATGGCAGTCGGGATTACCATTGTAAAGCACCTCGCCATTGGCCACAATGCGCGGGTTGCCCGAAATCACCTGGGTGGGGTCGATGCTGGTGCCGCGAATGGTGCAGGTCATGTCCACAGTGAGCTCATCACCCACCTTGAGAGCAGCCAGCAGCTGTTCGGCGGTGCCGCAACCATGCAGCACAAAGCCGTTGTTGGGGATGGTGGTGTCGCCCACGGTATTCGGCTCGCTGGCCACCACCAAACGCGTGACACCGGTGGCATGGAAGGTCTCGCCGGCGGCCAGTTTGGCGGTCACCTCGCAGCCACCCAGCACATCGCTGCTACCGAAGTAGTAGGAGTTGTAGATGGTTACGGCATTATTTTCGGGTGCGGCCTGCGGCGGATTGATGGCCGAGACCACGGTTTGCTCGCCACTGGCCGTGGTGAGCGTGCCACGGTAGGCAAAGGGGTCGATATACACCTGCCCCAGCGCATCGGAAATAAAACTCATGTAGTTGTTGGCATCGGCACGGGTGAGGAACACATTGCCATCACTCAGAGTGGGTCCTAACGGAGCTCCCCAGGTGAGGACTCCACGATGAGTCTTGTAGCCCGACACATCGAAGAAGTCGCCATTGATGCCCAAAAACTGGCGATGCCCCTCGCGGGTGTGCTTCTGCACCATATAGTCGAGCGTGTTGGCCGACCGCAGGCGGTCGGCGGCCACGAGGCACTCCAGCGACAGGTAGGGGTTAGTGAGATCGAGCGTGGCGAAGAACGCACGGAGATTGGTCGTGCCATTGTGAAGCCACACCGAAGTCTGTGTGGTGCCAGGGCCCATATAGTTATGGAACAGGGTGTCGACCTGATAGGTGCTGCCCAAAATGTCGACCGTGCCGCTGGCATGACCAGCAGTGAATGATGTTGCAGCAAGCATGGCCACAACAATACGGATAATTCGCTTCATAGTCCTTGATTTGAGTAGTTCAACCGCCGGCCATCGGAACGACAGCCGGCGGGAAAAAACATGATTAAAATGTTAGACTTTATGGAGCATGACGTTGATGATGATGTTCAGGTCATCGACATCGGTCACGCCGTTGCCGTCCACATCGCCGCTCGTGCCTTCAGGAGCCTTGCCAAGCATCACGTTGATGACGATGTTGGCATCATCGATGTCGGTGGCACCATCACCGTTC
>JAFYCU010000027.1 GCA_017545095.1 Muribaculaceae bacterium
GTTTCCGCCGTGAGAGGGCGGCGTCCTAGACCACTAGACGATATCACCATTGCTTTGGTAGTGAAACAGGGACTCGAACCCTGGTTTCCGCCGTGAGAGGGCGGCGTCCTAGACCACTAGACGATATCACCATTGCTTTGAATTGCGACGCAAAATTACAACCATTTTTTGAAATGGCTAAATTTTTTCGGCACTTTTTTATCAAAACGCGAAAAAACGACTCAACAGACGTTTTTTGGCCTAAAAATGATGGTCGTTTCGGCAATTATTCGTAATTTAGCCGATTGAAATCAATTCACTATCTAAATTCAATATTATTATGGCCAACAAGCGTCAACTGAAGAAAGCCATCTGCCGCTCCTGCGGCGAAATCGCCGGCGTGTGCCTCACCTCGCAGGCCGAGCACGATGAAGCAAACTACAACGAATGGGATCAGCTGGTGATCGACACCGCCTTGCTGCAAGTGAAAACGGTGAAAGGTGTCAACGCCCGCTTTAAACAAAAAGTGAAGGATTACCCCACCCCGCAGGCCTACCGCAAGGCACGCAAAGCATTTCACAAGGAATGTGTGAAACAGCTTGCCGACAACATGAACAAGCAGGTGGCCGAGATTGCCCACCGCATCAATGAGCTGATGCCCAATAAATGACCCGCTCGCAATGCAACGCAGCATTGTGAACGAAACAACCGCAACGCAACATGGGGTTCACAGGTAGGATTTTGCACATGGCGGGCTGGCGATTCGTCAAGAATGTCGCCATGCCCAACAAGTGCGTGATATGTGTCGCGCCGCACACCAGTAATTGGGATTTCGTCATCGGCGAACTTGGTAGCCGGTCGGTGGGCATCAAGGCCAGCTTTCTGATCAAAGACGCTTGGTTCTTTTTCCCGATGGGAGCCTTGATGCGTCGTCTGGGCGGCATACCGGTGAAGCAACACACCCACACGCGAGTCACCGACCAGGTGGTTGAGGCATTCAACCTCCACGACCACCTGTGCGTGGCCGTCACCCCCGAAGGCACACGCAGCCCAAACCCCAACTGGCACAAGGGATTTCTGCATATCGCGCAACAAGCCCATGTGCCCATCCTGCTGGCCTACATCGACTATGCCACCCATACAGCTTGCATCGACCGGGAGTTTGAACCATCGGACGATGTGGATGCCGACATGGCCGCCATCAAAGACTACTATAAAGCTTTTCATGCTAAATTCCCCGACAAGTTTGTGTGGTAGTGTTTATCCCCAATCAAAGAAAACGTTTCCTCCAACATTTCTGCCGTGTTAACCAGAAACCTTAACATCGTCCTTGTAGAGAGCGATATCGCTTGGGCCGACAAGGCTGCAAACCTTGACCAGTTACAGACCGTGATGCGCCAGTTGCCACCAGGCACCGACTTGGTGGTGTTGCCCGAGTTGTTCACCACTGGATTCCTCACCGGCGACCGCGACTTGGCCATCGGCCTGGCCGAGCGCAACACCGGCGACACCATCACGCAATTGCACCGCTTAGCCGCCGAGTATCAGGTGGCGATAGCTGGCAGTTTTCTGGCAGCCACAGCCACGCAGCTCTACAACCGCGCCTTCTTTATTGAGCCCAGTGGCGATGACACGTTCTACGACAAGCGACACTTGTTCACCTTTGGTGGCGAACAGCAGGTGTTTAATGCCGGCCACACGCTGGCGCCCATCATCAGGTTCCGAGGCTTGAACATCAAACTCATTGTGTGTTACGACTTGCGGTTCCCCGTTTTCTGCCGCAATGAGCGCAACAGCTACGATGTTCTGCTCGTTGTCGCCAACTGGCCTGTGGCCCGTCAGCAAGCGTGGCAGCAACTGCTCATTGCACGTGCCATCGAGAACGAATGTTATGTGGCTGGCGTGAACCGTTGCGGAACCGACCCCAACGGCATCGAATATGGCCAGGCATCGTCGGTGGTTGTGGATTTCAAAGGTCGCATCGTTGCCAAGCGCACCACCTCGTCGTCGCTTGTGGGGGCACAGTTCCTGCCGGCCGAGCTGGCGCGGTTTCGTGAAAAGTTCCCCGCTTGGCGCGATGCCGATGACTTCACTATCAGCCTGTGACATCTACAACAATTTGAGTGGCAAGACTGAAATTCAATGTTGATAAAACACTCGACATGACGATGGAGAACACTTTGAACGAAGAATTAATCCAGGCCATCGAGTCGCGCCACAGTGTGCGGCACTATACCGACCGTCCCATCGACTCCACCGTGGTTGCACAGCTCAATGGAGTCATCGACCAATGCAATCGCGAGGGAAATCTGCGCATCCAGTTGGTGCTGGAGGATAGTCGCACATTCGGCAGCTTCATGGTGCACTATGGCGCATTCAGCGGTGTGCGTAACTATTTTGCCATTGTGGGCAAAGGCGAAAAGCTGAGTGAGCGCGCAGGCTATTATGGCGAGCGCTTGGTGCTGGAAGCCCAGCGATTAGGTCTCAACACCTGTTGGGTGGCTCTTACCTACAGTAAAAAGCGTTGTCGCGACCGCGTTAATTTTGGCCTTGGCGAGCGGTTGGTGTGTGTCATTGCACTGGGATATGGGGTGACACAAGGCCATGGCCACAAGGTCAAGACCTTTGAGCAGGTCACGCGTTGTCAAAGCGATGTGCCACAATGGTTCCGCAATGGTGTGCAGGCGGCATTGCTGGCCCCCACGGCCGTGGGGCAGCAGCAATTCAGGTTTCACCTGCTCGACAACAACCGGGTGCGCGCCGTGGCCAAAATCGGTTTCTACACCCATATCGACTTAGGCATTGTGAAGTTGCATTTCGAGCTTGGTGCCGGAGTTCACAACTTCACCTGGGCAGAATGACTCTGCCGGACATTCAAGTATAACGATTCTCAACGGCGGCGGTCGAGCGCATCGAGTTTGCGTGCATCGCCCAGCTTGTAATAGATGTTGCGCAGTGCATTGCGTGCATCCTCGTTCTCAGGGTCGATCTCGTAGGCTTTCTCCAAATAGGGCAAAGCTTGGCGATAGATGGGATTGACTTTCTTGGCCAATGCCTTCACACTCAGCTTCTGGTTGTTATCGACTACTTGGGCGGCCTTGTTATAGTAGTACCTGCCCAAGTTGAAGAGTCCTTGCGCATTTCTGTCGTCAAGTTCCACACATCGTTCAAAAAATGGCAATGCCTGTTCGAGTCCGCTTTGCTGTTCCACCACAAGTCCCTTGAGGTTTTGAAGCTCAGCATCGTTGGGCTCTATGCCGATGGCTTGGTCGATAAGCTCGCCAGCTTGGGTGAACTGGTGGCGATTGATGTGGTCGTTGATCAGGATGCGCACATATTGCGGGTCGGAGGTGCCAAGCTCCTCATAAGCCTCGCGTGCCAGAGCCACAATGCCAGCATCGTCGTGTTCCGACGACAAGCACACCAACGCGTAGTCAAAAGCCTCTTTCTTTTTATACCCCAAAGCACGCGCCAAGGCAAAATGGTCGGCGGCAGCACGGTTATCGCCTTTTTGCCACATCGCTATTCCCTGATAGTAGCGTGTCTGCCCAGCATCAATGTCGGCTATCGCGGCCGATGGATACCGCTTGGTAAGGTCTAGATAGGTTTGCCAGGCGCGGTAGGCGGCTTCCCATTCATGACTGTTATACAATTCTCCTCCGGCAATGTTGAAGTCGGTCACGTGTTTCGACACACGGTCGATGATATCGCTCGAATAGCGCGTGCGGAACTTGGGTTTTCCTGTTTTCTTGTCGATTCGAGGTTGTCCTTTTTTATCGGCCTCGTAGATGGTGTCGAGGCTCATGGCATGCATAAAGCAATCGTAGCCGTCGAGCAGGGCCATGCCCATCGCTTTGGCATCAACCTTTTTGCCCACCTGACGCGTCCCCTTATACTTGTCGTACAAGCCAAAGTAGGCCTTGCCGGCCACATACCATGCTTCGGGGCTGTTGCGTGTCTCCTCGTGGGTAAGTGTGGGTTTAAGACGATTGATGGCCGTTTGGTAGTTGTTAATGGTCATCGTGAGGCCATCCAGGCTCTTCTTTACATCGGCCACAACACGATGCTGTGCAATCGAAGCTATCGACAGCGACGAT
Organism: Muribaculaceae bacterium; assembly: GCA_017545095.1. Next base: position 4,077 of record JAFYCU010000027.1, read on the forward strand.
AATAATATATAGGTGATAGCTCGTTTCATCGTGATTAGATTAAGAAAGGATTGTTGACTCGTTCTTCGCCAATGGTGGTCTCAGGGCCGTGTCCGGGATAGACCACGGTGTCGTCGGGCAGTGTGAACAGCTGGGTGCGGATGGAATGGATAAGCACGTCAAAGCTGCTTCCGGGCAAATCGCAGCGGCCAATGCTGCTGGCAAACAGCACATCGCCACCAATCACCAAATGGCTTTCGGGTGCATAGAAAGCCAATGAGCCGGGCGAATGGCCGGGAACTTCGAGCACACGGATTTCCTCGTCTCCAAGCCGAATAATGTCGTTATGCTTGAGGTAGCCGTCGAGCTTGAGTGGCTGCACATCAATTTTCAGGCCAAAGTGTGCGGCCTGAAGTGGCAAGAAAGCACCCATCGGCTCATCGGCCTCGCCACCCTCAATTGGTGCCTGATAGCGTTGAGCCAGCCACTGAGCCGAGGCCACATGGTCGATATGGATGTGGGTGAGCAAAACGCGGCGCAACGTCAACCGATGTGATTCAAGAAACTGCACCACCTGGGTGCGTTCATCGGCGGTCATCATGCCGGGGTCGATAACAATGGCTTCTCCACCCTCGGCGGTCCACAGGATATAGGTCAGCTCCACAAAGGGGCTGACGGGAATGCGTGACAAATTCATAGTGGAAGATATATGATTTTTTTAGTTGAAAAATAAGGTTCGGCAAAATATCGTTCCAGCTCATCGACCAGCACCTGTTTGGCGAATGGGCGCAGCTCGGCATTCAAGTCTCCGCCTTTCAGACAAAGCAGCCCATTGGGCAAGGCATTATGGCATTGCGGGGCTATGAGCCGCCTGACCAGTGGCACCATCTCGCCCAATTTCATCACGGCACGGCTCACCACATAGTCATAAGCTCCTTTCACCTCTTTGATGTCGCCATGCTGAAAGGTGACGTTGGTGAGTCCGGCCTGTTGTGCCACATCGGCGGCGACACGTAGTTTTTTGCCAATGCGGTCCACCAAGTGAAACTGCACATCGGGATAATACACAGCCAGCGGCAAGCCGGGGAAACCGCCGCCGGTGCCCAGATCCAGAACACGGGTGCCAGCCGTGAATCGCACAAACTTCACCAATGCCAGTGAATGCAAGATGTGGTTCACCTCCAGATTGTCGATGTCTTGGCGCGAAATCACATTCACCTTGGCATTCCATTCGGGATAGAGACGCTCCAGGGTGGCAAATTGCGCAAGCTGGTGGGGTGTGAGCTCGGGAAAATATTTCTTGATGATTTCCATGACGTTGTTTGATGAAGAATTACTGAATGCGCCGCAGGATGGAATTGTCGCTGGCCAATGGCATGAGCACATCATAGGCAAGCGTGATACATGGCTCTCCCACGGCACTCACAGCCAGTTCGTTGGGTTGATAGGACCACGTCACGCCATTTGCATCAAAGTAGAAATTGCTGGTAGCAACCAGATTATCGACATTGAAATAGCCCAACTCGTTGAGCTGCTCGTTGTTTTCCACTTTGTTTTGTTCCAGCAAGCGCGCCTTGAGCAAGCGGGTGACCTCCGACAGTGCGTCGTCGCGAAAGAGGTCCTTGACCTCAACGCCACGCATCTGCTCCAGGTCGATGGTGTAGTAGCGATGTGTGACCGATGTCACCACACTGTCTTTTTTCACCACATCCACGCGGCAAAAGGTCACCAATGCATTGCGGTTGTAATGCAACTGCACATTGGTGCTGGTATGATACACCGAGGCGGCCTCCAAGTCATCGGCATCGGCCAACGAGAGATTTCCTGCATCTTGACCGGGCGTGGCAAAGTCGTATTGGTGCAAACTATTTGCGACACATTGACGCATGGCCTCGTTAGGGGTGATGGTGTCGGGAGCACCCAGCACTATTGTGGCATACAGCTGCTGCAACTGCAACAAAGACGACTGATCGACGTAGGCAGTGGGATAACTGAATGTGGCATCGGCATAAATGGCACACAGGTCACCGTTACTTTTTTTGAAGCTTGTCGTGTCCGACATCTTCACTTGAGCCACCGTCACGGTGTCGGCCATCGGAGCACTCGATGATGACGAACCTGTACAAGAGTGACCTAACAGTATGATAACAAGCGCAATAGAAAGCGCAAAGTGTATGCTCAACGACTTCATACTCATTATAGTTTAGAAATTTGGGTATAAAGGTACTTCTTTTTATTGACATGACGAAATATTCTTGAAATTAAAAATATTTCCACTAACTTTGCAGGCTGAAAAATCAACTGCAAAATGACAATAGGAAACTATAATGATTTGCGCGTGTCGCGCGATGTGGATTTCGGTCTCTATCTGGCCGATGCTCAAGGCGAGGAAGTGTTGCTGCCCAAGCGTTATGTCACTCAGGAAATGACCATTGGCAGCACCGTGCACGTGTTTGTGTATTTTGATTCCGAGGGGCGTCCGGTGGCCACCACCGAGACGCCGGTGGCGGTGGTGGGCGACTTCGCGCTGATGCGTGTCAAGGCTGTGAATGCCGTGGGTGCTTTCCTCGATTGGGGCCTTGTGGCCAAGGACTTGCTTGTGCCGTTCCGTGAGCAACGCGTCGATATGAAAGCCGGACGCAGCTATGTGGTGCACATCTATTGCGACGAGGCTTCGGGACGCATTGTTGCAAGTGCCAAACTGGGACGGTTTCTGGCCAAGAGCCGTCCGCGTTATTATCATCGGCAGCGTGTGGAAGTGCTCATCGTGCAACGCACCGACCTGGGCTACCGCGTGATCATCGACAATGAGCACTGGGGACAGCTTTACCAGAAAGAACTCTACCAAGAGGTGAACATTGGCGAGCGCCACACGGCCTTTGTGCAGAAAGTGCGCGACGACGGCAAGGTGGATGTAACGCTGCTCAAAATCGAGAAAATGCGTGTCGACGACTTGGGTGAACGCATTTTGCAACACCTGCGCGACAATGGTGGAACGATGACACTCACCGACCATTCCACGCCCGAGGAAATCCAGAAAACCTTTGGTTGCAGCAAGAAAGACTTCAAAAAATCGCTTGGACTGCTCTATCGTCAACGGATGGTCACACTTGGTGAGGTAACATCGCTCAACCACAGCAACGATTGAGACATCTAGCATTCCTGCAACTGGCAATGACAACGACAACGAGAAACATTATTTGCATCCTGCTGCTGGCCATGTGTCTGGGCGGTTGCAACAGCTATCACATGCCGCCGTTCAGCACTTCGAGCGAATGGAGCTTGCAGGGCAATTCGGCAATTAACCATCAGGTGATGTGGCGGCTCGACTGCAGCCAAAGTGAACTGGGCGATGCCATGCCCATCGTTAACGCAAGTGGCAAAACCATCATGCCCGACAGTGTCCGTGGCGATGTGAATTTCATCACCACGCAGGAACTCTTCGACCGATATGATTCGGATTGCGCACAATATATTAAAGATGTGCTCAAGTCGATTCCTTTGAAATTCGATTCAATCTATGCCATCATCGCCGATGAGATTATTGTGCTCTCACCAAGCGTGTTCAGCAACTGGTGACCCGACTATTACTACAGCTCATCAAACGATGCCACAATGGTGGAACAAGCATGGCCGCTGAAAAGCTATGTACAACCGCATGACCACTATTGGCGCAACCTGATTGTCGACAAGAAAAAGCATCAGCTCCTCACAGTGGACCGCCTCGTCAAGCGCGGCAGGCACTTTGCCGTTGTGAGAATCTACCAAAGCGAAAGCAAGCATGTGCCTTGGGTGAATTGCCAAATGTTTGATTGGACCGATGTGCGCAACATGCAGCATGTGGGTGAATCGCTCGCAGGGACTTTCCAACGCTGGTTGGACGCTTGGAAAAGCAACTCTACTGCCGCCGACGCAGTGTCCAACTCGCGCTAATCAACATCCGGCGAACTGCTATCGCATCCCATCAAAAGCAGCGATAATCATTATTGGCTGAAATTACGATTCTCAATGGTTATTTCGCCTCATTTGAAGATGAAGTGTCTGACGAGGTGAGGTATTGCTGGATGTAGAGCTCGCAGTTAGCCACCAGCTCGTCGTACCATTGCTGTCCGAAACGCTCGATGAGCGGCTCGCGCAGGAACTGGTAGGCACGCACCCCCTGCTTGCGGCCAAGCACCTCGGCGCATTTGCAGATTTTCCAGCGATGGTAGTTCACGGCGGCGTAGCCATCGTATTGCTTCACGCGCACTGGATACAGGTAGCATGAGATGGGTTTCCGCATCGGCACCCGTCCGGCGCGGTAGGCGCGCTCAATGGCGCAGCTGCACAAGCCGCCAGGCTCATAGCAGCTGAACACACAGTTTTTGCCGTCCATGATTTGCGTGACAAGTTCGCCCTCGGGGTCGTGATAGGCCACTCCACCCTCGCGGATGGCTTCCTGGGCGCGGGGCAGCAGGTCGTTCCAGATAAGGGGCAGGATTTCCTCTATCTGGTCGCGTTCGGCAACTGTTAGCGGCGCTCCGGCGTCGCCTTCGATGCAGCACGCCCCCCGGCAGCTGTCGAGGTCGCAGCAAAAGTGGCACTCAACCAAGTCGAGACTCACCAGTGTGTCTTGGATTTGAAACATGGTGTAGAATGAGATTATTGGTCCATCAGGTCCGACAAGGCATGCTCCAGGTCGGTGCTCGACAGTTTCAGGTGTAACTCGCCCTTATGGGCATAAGAGATATTGCCCGTCTCCTCGCTCACCACAATGGCAATGGCATCGGTGGCCTGGGCAATGCCCAGAGCCGACCGGTGGCGCAGGCCCAAATAGCGCGGCAAATTCGTGTCGTGTGACACGGGAAGGATGCAGCCGGCACTCTTCACTTTGTTGTCGGCGATAATCAACGCGCCATCGTGCAGGGGACTGTTTTTGAAAAAGATGTTCTCTATCAGTCGTGTGTTGATACAGGCATCGATGATGTCGCCCGTGTGCTCATAGTCGTCGAGCGGAATTTGGCGTTGCACCACAATCAGTGCGCCGGTCTTGGATTTTGACATGCTCATGCAGGCATACACCACTGGCATCACCCAGCGCTTGTCCTCGGCTGTTGATGACTTATGCCGAAACACATTGCTGATGAAACCCCATCCCTTGTGGGAACCCAGTTCAATGAGGAATCGCTTGATTTGGTCCTGAAAAAGTATCACCAGGATAATCATGCCAATGTTGACAAATTTGTCCATGATGGTGCCCATCAACCGCATGTTCAAAATTTTGTACACCACAACCCAAGTGATGATGAATGCCAGCACACCGATGAATATGTTGAGCGACCCCGATTCTTTCATCGTGCGGTAGAGGTAGAAAAGCAGTGCGGCCACCAGCAAGATGTCGAGCAGATCGACAATTGTGAAGGCTTTGAACATGACGAATGAAAACAACATTATGCTTCCCATAGTTATTTGGTGTTAAGCGATTCATATTTAGCCTGCGTGCCGGCTGCCGCCATGCGCTGCACAAGCGTGCGTGCCTCGACGGCCGGCCTCACATCGTGCACGCGCAAAATGTGCGCCCCCTGCAACAGAGCGATGGTGTTGAGCGTGGTGGTGCCATTAAGCGCGTGAGCGGCGTCCACTTCCAGCACACGCGTGATCATCGACTTGCGAGAAACACCCACCAATAGCGGCACACCCAAGCGGTGAAACGAGTCAAGGTGTTGCAGCAATTGGTAGTTTTGGTCAATGGTCTTGGCAAAGCCAAACCCCGGGTCGGCGATGAGATTGCTCACCCCGGCATCGCGCAAGCGCGCCAGCTTGTCGTGCAGATCTTGCAACACATCGGCCACCACATCGTCGTAGGCCGTGAGCTGCTGCATGGTTTCGGGCGTGCCACGGGTGTGCATCACTATGTAAGGCACTTGCAGCTGTGCCATGGTGGCTGCCATGCATGCGTCCATGTCGCCGCCCGAGATGTCGTTGATCATGTCGGCTTCCAGCTCTTCCACCGCTACGCGTGCCACCTGGGCGTGGAAGGTATCGACAGACAGGGGCACTTCGGGAGCCTCGCGACGCACAACAGGCAGGCACATGCGCAACCGCCGCAGCTCCTCATCGGCACTCACCACCGGTGCGCCCGGACGGGTGGAACATGCGCCCACATCAATAGCATCGACATCCTGATCCACCAACTCACGCACACGATGCGCCACGGCTTCTTCATCGAAGCAGCGGCTGCCTGAAAAGAATGAGTCGGGCGTGGCATTGACAATGCCCATCACCCAAGGGGTGGTGAATGTGTGGCTCTTGCCGCGAAAAATGATTGGCGATGCGGGGGGGGCAAAAAGGTGGTTCATGAGTTTGTTCTCTTATCGTTTTGAGACTGCGAAGTTAATAATAATTTTGAGGATATGCAAACGGTAGGTCGATTTGGGAAGGACGGCACACATTTTGAAGCAGCCCTCACGACAGCTATTCTTCGAATTGGGGCAAAGGCTTCAAGTCGCGCTGTGGTGGCGGTGACTTGTGCGACGGCGATGAGTGTTTGTGGGTCTTTTTGTGGTGGGTGGAGTCGCGGCGCTCGGTGGATTTGGCGTGTTTTCGTTGTTTTTTGCTTGCTTTCGCCACCGAGTCGCTGTGTTGCTGGCTCTCGCGCAACGAGTCAACGCTTTCAGCGAAGCGTTCCAAGGCTTGCTGGTCAATCTGGTCGGTCGACGGCGATGACTTTGACGAAAGCCACAAGGCAACCAAGGTGACGGTGATAAACGCCATCACCACGAGCAAGCCCACGCGTTCGTGGCGCGACATTGCGAAGATGTTTTTCCAGTCAGCCATTAGTCCAGTCAAGAAAACAAAAAACACACTATTGACGATAACAGCGAGTACAAAATTACGCAAAAATGATGGCATTTGCAGCATGGCGACTTTTTCTCGCTCGTTTTTTTCTGTTTTTTGGCAATTTTTTAGTATATTTGCGGCCTAAACTCATTTGCCAACGCTCATGAAGTCTATCTATCGGATTCTTCCACCAGGATTGACCTCCCTGCTGGTGATTGCGGCGATTGCCTATTTATCGCTGTCGTCCGACCCCATGGGAGCCAGTCACATGCACCTGTTTCCCGGCTCCGACAAGGTGGCGCATTTTTTGATGTATTTTTTTGCTGCCCAAGCATTTATCTGCGACTATGCCCGTTTGTGCCTGCCACACCACACCAAGCTGAACGTTGAGCTGGCGCTGACGACTTGCGCTATGCTACTCGGACTGATCATGGAAGTGGGGCAGCTCACCCTGTGCGAAACACGCAGTTTCGACAGCCTCGACATCGTGAGCAACTGTTTGGGAGCCATCGCCGGTTTCATGTGGCTGCGCTATGCCGGAGGCATGCACCGTTTTCGACGCGCCATGCTCTCACACCGGCACCATCACCATCGGCACGATGTCCGATGACACCTATTGTCGATCAACAGATGTTCGATGAAATCATCCACTCACCACGAATAATCAAATAGAACAAGAATATGTTATTTTCAGAACGAATCCGCACCTTGCGCAACGAGCAAGGCATTCTGCAACGCACGCTGGCCAAAGCCATCGGCGTGGATGTGCCCATGTATAGCCGCTACGAGCATGGCGAGCGGCATCCCAAGCGGGAGCAAGTGGTGAAACTTGCCCGGCTGCTGCACACCGATGCCAACGAGCTTGTGGCTCTGTGGCTGGCCGAAGATGCCTTGAACGCCATCGGGCACGACAAAATGAGCGCCCGCGCCTCGCAGCTGCTGCTCGAGACCCTCGACAAAAATGCCGCACCAGCAAGCGACGAGTCACAAGGGCCTGACGATAATCGGCAGCAAGAGCTGGACGCAGCCTTGCATGAGATGCGCTTGATGACGGCACAACTGAATGAAGCCAACAACGCTTTGCAGCAAAAATGCAAACTGCTCGACGAGAAACAAGACGCACTCATCACCCTGCAACAGCGCAACGATGAATTGCTTAAAGAGCTGAACGATAGTAAGCTACAGCTTGAAGAAAAAGATTCTCGACTCACCGAACTGCAACAATTGTTCGAGGCAGCCTCACCGGTCGAGCAAGCCCCAGCGCAGCCGGCAGCCGACCCAACCCTCAGTCAAGCCCCCGTGATTGATGCCGCACAGCGCACGCTGGTAGCCTCTATTGCAAGCAGCCACATGCCACACTACGAGACTGGCGATGCGCGACAGGTGATGCAGCGCATCGAGGATGAGAGCGTGGACTGCATTGTCACCACCCCACCCTATTGGAGCCTGCGGCGTTACGGAGCCGACAAAATCGAAGCCGAAAACCTCGAAGAGTTCGTGAACCAGCTGCTGCGGGTGATGGCCGAATGCCACCGCGTGCTCAAGCCGCAAGGGTCGCTCTGGATGGGCGTGGGCGATGCCTACGACAACCACTCGCTGCAGGGAGTGCCCTGGCGGCTGGCTATCGCCATGATGGACCTGCAGGGGTGGACGCTCCGCAACGATGTGGTGCTCAACACTGGACAAAACGCGACCGACAACACCCACACCCATCTGCGAAACATGCACGAGTATGTGTTCCACTTCACCAAACAGCCCACCGACTTTGTTTACAACGCCGAGGAGCTGCGCCGTGTATTCAACGAGGTGGCACATTTGGGCACCAAAGGTCTCATGCCCACCGACATTTGGGAAATAGCCATGCCTAAAAGCCCGGTGGAACGCTATGTCACCGCGCCCGAAGAGCTATGCCGCTTGGCCATCGTGGCCACCTGCCCCGCTGGCGGACTCGTTCTCGACCCCTACTGCGGCACCGGCACCACCGGCAAAGTGGCCTACAACCTCAACCGCCGATTCATAGGCATCGACATCAACCCCGACCGCCTGCGACTGGCCCGCAGCCGGGTAGAGCAAAAATCACTCAGCCTGTTCTGAACAGAAACGACATGAACCTGTTGATCAACATGATTGTGCGGGGTGACTTCTGACGTTGAGTGTGTCTCGCCCCGGTTGTGGCTGCACATGCGCCTTCATAACGGCTGCCGCAAACGCATTCACAAGCCATAATAGGATTTACAGGTATTGGATGCCATTTCGCCCCGGAATGCAAAATCGCATTCCGGGGCGAACGTTTCACTCCGCCATCCGGCCAACATGTGCGCAGGGTCTGCATTTGACTCGGCCATCAGCCGCACCAGGGTGCGGCTCTACATGACTCGGCCTCGAGCCGCTATGTATGGCTCTATTGACTCGGCCATCAGCCGCATCATGATACGGCTCTACATGACCCGGTCAATGGTAAGCCCCTCCTTCTGGAGGGGTTTGGGGAGGCCACAAGAACAAGTAATCAAGGGTCAAGTAATAAGTGATAAGTGGCGCAATGCGGCTCTTGAGTCTTGCATCTCGCATCTTGCTGAGGGGGGTGGGGAGACTTTCTTGCATCTTGCATCTCGCATCTCGCTTCGTCAAATCTGGAAGCCTACCACAATGTTGAAGTCGAGGATGGTGGTGTCGAGGATGTAGGCGCGAGTGAAGAACAGATAGGTGTTGAATGAGCCGTTGACACCGTAATAGAACTTGCCATTGTAGTGTGCCACGCCCAGGCGGCCGCGGAAATTGATGCCTAGGTGGTTTTTGCGGTCTTCGAGATTGGTGCCCTCGGCGCGCTTGAAACCCACCGACGGCGAGGCCATGACGTTGATCAGCCAGTTGCGCTTGGGCACCCAGTTATAGGCGTAACCCACGTTGATGGCATAGTCTTTCATGGTATAGTTGAGCTTGAATCCGGCGCTGTCGCTCAAGTGTTCGCGCAGCTCGGCGGGCAGCTTGGCCATGTCGAATGTCATCTCCTGCTTGCTGTATTGCATGCCCAGCAGGAACGAACCGGCGCTGCGGCGCTGGATTTTCGAGTAGTTGTAGGCCGCCGAGTGGGCGTAACGCTTGTAATTGAAGAAATAGAACGCGTCGATGCCCAGCACACTACGGCTCATGCCATCGAAGGGCAGGCTGAAATAGCGGCGGTTGTTGTAGTTGGCGAAACGATGGATGTGGGTGATGCCATGGCTCTTGATGTAGTAGGCATCCAGCGAGATGCGGCTGTTGGTGAACGAAAAGCGCGTCTTGCGGTGGTCGAGCACCCGGCCGCGAACCAGGTTGTCGATGTCGGGGACATACTCGAAACCAAAACAGAGGAACTGCACGCGGAATCCGATGCTGCTGGCTAAGTCGGAATTGAGAAACATGCTCTGTTCCGACTCATCCTCGTAAACATGATATGCTGCCACCAAGCCGTTGTATTTGAGATGGAATTTCCATCGTGAACCATTCGAGGCCACATAGGCAGTGTCGAACTGGTTGAAATTGCGGTCGTACCAGCGATAGGACCGCAAGCAGAAGTCGAGGAAGCGGGGATAGATCACGGTGGTGTCGTTGATGTCGAACTTACCGTGCCTGAGTGCCCGTTTCCAATAGCCGCTGTCGCGCACGGTGTCGAACGGCACGGTGTTACGCACGGTCAGGGTGTCGGCCGTCACGATGCTGCTCATCGGCAGGGTGTCGGCCGTCACGATGCTGCTCACGGGCACGGTGTCGGCAGGTACGTCGGTCGTGGGCTGAGCGAGCATGGCCACGCTTGACGAGAGCAAGAGCACAAACAGGATTGCAATTCTCATGGCGTGGTGGGGGGTTGAGTTGACTCTTGTGTAGTGGTGTCGCGTGGGATGACCGTTGCCGTGCGCGGCTGTGCAGTGATTGAACGGCGCAGGAAGTCGAACGGCCTGTCGAAATCGTGCTTCCACACCAAGCCCACCCCCTGCGTGGTGAGTGCGTTGCGCACATAGTAGTTCTGGTCGTTGAAGTGGTTGTAGGCCTTGAGGCGCAACGTGCCACGCGGATTGAGCAGGTACTCGATGTCGAAGTCGCCAATGAAGTTGCTGCCTTGGTTGCTATAGGTGAGGTCGCGATAGCCCAGGTTGCCGTTGATAAGCAGCCGGTTGTTGAGCAACTGGCTCGAGAGGGCCACGTCCACCTCCATGTCACTGAAGTCGCCTTTGTCGCTGCGAAAGTTTGGCGAGATGCTCCACTTGTCGCTCATCTTGCCGAGCATGCTCGAGAGCTGCGATGAGATGGTTGACGAGGCCACCGCGGTTAGCTCATTGCCACGCGTGCTCTCGCCGCCCGTGTAGTCGGGCGTGTAGAATCGGTTGAGTGCGAGCAGGTAGATAATCTGCCGGTTCATCATCTCGTCGGTGCTGATGATGCTTCGCACCTTGCGGTAGGCATCGGTGGTGAGCGTGGGGAACTCCAGGTCGAAGTCAATATCGGGCTGGCTGATGGGTCCTCGTGCCTGCAACAAGGCATGCACCGGCACGTTGGTGCGGTTGATTTCGCGGTCTTGCGCAAAACTCTCGTCCAAGTCGCGCAGGTTGGCATTGAGCGCATACACGGCCTTGAGGTCGAGCGTGGCGGCATAGGGGTCGCCCTGGAACGTGATGGAACTGCCATCGCGAATGGTGAAATCCTTGATGATGATGTCTTGCAGGGTGAAGTTGTAGTTGCCGCGCTCGAGCGTGTAGGTGCCAAAAACGGTCATCTCGTCGGCATCGTTGTAGGTCATGCGCATGCTTCCCCTTCCGGTGGCCTTGACGCGGTCGCCGCCCACGGGGTCCATCACCAGCACGAGGTTGGCATCGGGTGTGATGTCGCCTTGCAGGTCGATGGTGTAGTGTGTGGGCATCGACGGCTCCTCGTTGCGGGCCTGTTCCATGTGCAGTCGCACCCGTTCGGGGATGGTGTCGGCTTGCACCTCGGGCAACGAATCGTCGTGGCGGTCGCGGTCGCGGAAGGTGATGAAATTGTAGTCGGCAGCCTGCTCGGTGTCGCTGAGCACAAAGGTGAATGTGCTGCGTGGCGCCGTGGTCATGTTCACCTTGATGTCGACCTGTCCCGGTTCCCCCTTGACAAAAGCCGCCCCATCGCCATAGATGGTGCCATACCACACGGGATTGTCGGTGGCGTTGGTGTCGTAACAGAGCAGGTCGTTGGCACGTGTGATGCTGAACTCAAAGCTTGGGTCATGGAAGGCACGATGTCGCAGCCAACCATCCATACGGGCTTCGTGTCCGTCGCGGTCGTGAATGCGAACATCGCTGAACTTGATGTAGTCGGGCACCACGTGCACTGAATCGCCGGCGCAGGTATAAGTAACGCCAGTGTAGTCGAGCTTGAAGCGCAGCGAGTCGGCGCAGATGTCACCGGCCAGATTGATGGTGCTGAAGTTGCCCGCCAGGGTGGCGTGCCCGCTCACCTGACCTTGCACATCGCTGGTGAACGCAGCCATGAAGGGTCGCATGAAGGCCACATTGGCGTGGTCGGCATCAAATTCCAGATATAGCGAGTCGTTGGCGACAAAGATAGCACCATCCACGATGGTGTGTGTGTCGCCCGGCTGCTTCACATCGGCACGCAAGGCCACAGCGCGCTCCTCGTTCATCCAACTGCTTTGTATGTCGGCATCGCCCATCACGGCTTTGTTGTAGGCCAAGCCGTCGATGTGAAGTCCAGGCGTGGACAGGCGTGGCGCCCCTGAGAAGAGGTCGCTGGCAAAGAACTTGCCGGTGGCGCGGCCGCCGAAGTCAACATTGGGAATATTCAAGGTCTCGAACACATAGTCGAGGCTCATATCGTTCAGTTCCAGGCACAGCTCATGGTCGGGGTTTCTCGATGCCATCCCAGCAATGCGCACCCACTGCTGGTCGTTGTGCCCCTCGAGATGCTCCACAGTAATCACCCCATCGTGCACGAGTACACGCCCCGGTTCCACCTGCCAAGCGGTGTCGTTGAACACGAGTTGTGTGGGGTTGATGTCGATGGTGGCTTTGATGCCTTTCTGCGCTGTGCGTTGCAGCAATGCCGATAGATTGAGGTTGCCATGAAAGTCCTGCTCTCGCATCATGCGCCATCCCAGGTCGGCATCCAAGCGGTCGTTCCTTCCGGCCGCATCGAGCGTGACAGCGATTTTGCCGTTTTTGGCCGGTATGAGCGAGCTTGCATGCAGCGTGGCACCGTGGGTGGTGCTGTCGATGCGTGCCGCGAGCGTGGTGCCCTCGATGATTTTCTTTCCTTGCAGTAAATAGGGGGCCGTGATGTTGACAGCCATGTTGCCCGTCGACTCGTTGAAGAAGCCGTCGAGCACAGCATTGTCGAGCATCTGCACTGGCAGTTTGGCGAGCTGCTGAAGTTCGTCGCTGGGCTCGAGGGTGAAGCTAAAGGTGAGATCGTTGGGTTTTGCATGAAGGCCACCGATGTAGGGTGCGAAATACTGCGGGAAAGCTTGGCTGAGCATTGTTTTCACGGCAGGCACGAGAGTTTTGAAATCGTATTGCCCTAAGATTTGCCCATTGAAGAAGTCGCTGTTCACATCGATGCGCTGTGGCGTAGTGGCATTGTCGGCCGCAATGGCCAGGTGGTCGAGGTGCCAATCGTGCTCGGTGGCACCGGCGAGGGTGATGTCGTTGATGTCGATGCTTCCTGTTGCGCGGTCGAGCGTGTTGCCGACGAATGCCGCATCAACATCCATCGATAGTGCCCCGTTGGCCAGCTTTCCCTTTGCCCCCCAGGCTCCCAAGTCGAGGTGTCGCACCTGCGCCGTGGCTTCGACGCGTGTGTCGGCTCCGGCCAGCAATGCTGTGCCATTCAGTTCCAGGGCACCCGAAGGGTCGTTGATGGTTAGGCGGCCTTGGTATTGACCATCGTTGGCTGTCACATCGGCATCGATGTGGTGCAAACGGCGGCCTTTGATGTCGATGTGGTCGACACGGCCATCTATTGCACCGCTCACATTGCGACCATGCAACCGTAGGTCAACGTCGGCATCCATAGCCACCTCGCCAATCAGCTCGTTGCGGTTGAGCAGGTAACCCACACGCAGTCCGGGAGTGGCGATGTGCCCCTTGAAATGCTTTTCGTTGCCGTGTTCCAAAAGTCCATCCACGGCCAGCGAGCCAACGCGGGTATCGACATTTCCGCGCACTTTTAATGCCTGTGCATTTCCGTTCACGTCGGCGTCTACAGCCACAGCCCCGTAGCGTGCCAGGATGTCGCGCACTTGCGGTGTGAGCGAGGGCACCATGGCCCCCACGCGAGCCAGCGTGGCAGTGGAGGCTTTCACATTCAGTTTGGGAAAAGCATAACGGATTTGCTCCCGTTGCTGCCATCCAGCCACAAAGCCGTTGAGGTCAACGCTCAAATCGCCATTGCCGTCGTGCACCTGCAATTGCGACACATGCAGCTCGTTTTGCCACGGATTGCCGTTTGCCGCCACGGTCACTTCAAGCGGATTGTTCCAAGCCTCCAGGGCGGGGACAAAAGCTTTGAGGTCGGCCGGTGTGACGGTAGCATCGGGCATCCGGAGCGAGAGGGGCATGGTACGCAACTCGTTACCCAGATTGCCAAGTGAGCTGTAGGCCAACGTAAAGTCGTCGACAGCGACGCGTGAACGCGGCAACTCCACACGCAGGCCGTTTACGGTGAGCGAGGTGTCGGTGATGGCTGTGTGCACGGCCAGATTACGCAGAACGAAGCCGCTTTGTTCGTCGAACGAGAGCCGTTTCACCTCGATGTCAAAGTCGTTGTTGCGCAAGTGCGGCAGCGTCACATCGGCACGCAGGTTGGACACGGCGATATGGTTGGGGTCGAACTGGTCGGCTTTTCGATGCGGCTCCGACAGCACATCGTAGCTCAGTTCGCTCTGCCGAATCACCACGGTGTGCACCTGCACGTCGAAAGGCTTTGGCGGATTACCCGGCTTGGGTTTTAGGGCATCGATGATGAATTGCATGTTGGTGGGGCTGTCCTTGTCGGGACGTGTGACGCGTCCTTTCATGCCGATGATTTCACCATAGGTGAACAGCAGTCTTCGTTCTTTCACCAGCGTGTTGAGATCGAGTCCCGCCCCCAGTTTTGCCACAAGCAGGAGCGAGTCGCCTTGCTGGTCGGGCACGGCCACATCGTGCAACACCACTTGGTTGAAAGGCTTGATGCTCACCTGGCCGATGGTTACATCGGTTTTTAGCAATTCGCTGAGTGCTTTTTCGGCCTCGGTTTTCACGCGCTCTTGAACCGAAGGGGTGAGCAATGCTGCATAGATTGCCACAAACGACAAAACCAGCACGGCCAGCACTGTCACCAGCACTGTCCTTACCACTTTGTATGTCAATTTGATACCTCTCTTCATCGGCACTTGCTTTTCGCAGTCACATAGCAATAACCATGCCATGACCACAAAACGGCACGACAAAATTACTGCAAGTTGAGCGCAATGCAAAACAAAAGACGAAGTTTTTTGCTATTGCATTGCCGAGACGCAGCGTAATTTCGACGAAGTCAACATTACTGTTGAGCGCAATGCAAAACAAAAGACGAAGTTTTTTGCAGTTGAGTTATCGCCATGTGAAAAATTATTCGTAATTTTGCCGTGTGAAAGCTGAGGCTGATGTATAAAATTAGCATAGAAAAGGAGCAAATCAACGAGATGCCAGTAGAGTTATTCGCTGGCCGCATCGTTGTAATCGACGCTTTGTCGCAGGTGCGCAGTGCTGTGAAAGTGCTTCGCACCTATCCTCTGGTGGGTTTCGACACCGAGACACGTCCAGCTTTCAGGCGCGGAGTACTGCATCACATGGCTCTCATGCAGATTTCGGCCCCCGACATCTGCTTTCTGTTCCGCATCAACAAAATAGGCCTGCCCGACCACTTACACAATTATATCGAGGATGCAAGCTGCCACAAAGTGGGTCTGTCGCTGCACGACGACTGGAGTGTGCTTCACCGCCAGTGGGACGTGCATCCGGCAGGGTTCGATGAGATTCAAGAGATGGCTCCGCGTTTCCATATCGGCGACATGAGTTTGCAAAAACTCTATGCTATCCTTTTCAACAAGAAAATCAGCAAGAGCCAGCGCCTCACCAACTGGGAGGCCGACGAGCTCACCGAAGGCCAGCAGCGATATGCCGCCACCGATGCATGGGCTTGCATTCAGATTTATCGCCGCCTGACCGATGGCACTTTCGACCCGGAACAGTCCCCTTACAAGCACGAAATCACCGATGAAACGCTCTAACTTCACCCGCACCACATTGTTGCCGTTGGCATTGCTGGTGTATCTGGCTGTATTGGCCTGGATGGGTCGAGGACGATTCTACACCAGCCGCTTGGAATATCTCGGCATCATAGCCGGTTCGTTGCTCATCATTGGTGTGCTGTGGCTGGTGCTCTGCCGCCGCGACCGCCTGCAGCAGCAATGGGACGACGAGCAGCAATACGGCACCTATGCCGATGATGAGGACGAAAAGGTTGAGGATAATTAAATCAGCTGATTGCAGAATAATCACCTATGACCAAGTATTTGATTGATGATGACTTTGGTCTGCTTGACTGGTGGGGTCAGCTTGACCATCTGCCTGCTTGGCGCAGAGCGCGCGTGTTGCGGCTGCGACACGAGAGCGACCGGCGACAGTCGGTGGCGGCATGGCTGCTGCTGCGCCGATGCTGTCGTGAGCTGTTGGGATTGAGCGAAGTGCCCGCCGTGGCTCACAGTGCCAGCGGAAAGCCGTTCTTCCCCACCCTGCCCGATGTGTATTTCAACTTGAGCCACTGCCCCGTGGCCGTGGCATGCGCCATGGCTTCGGAACCTGTGGGCATCGACATCGAGGCTGTGACAACACTGGATATCGATGTGGCTCGACATGTGCTTGCCGACAACGAGTTACAGCAGGTGATGGACGACCCCCACCCGGCTGTGGCATTCACACGCCTGTGGACCATGAAAGAGAGCCTGCTCAAGCGTACAGGAAAAGGAATCAGCAGCGATTTGAAGTCGCTGCTGATTGATGCCGGCCAGTTCCATACGGTGACGGATGCCAACGGGCGATGGGTGTGCAGTGTTACACCTTGGGCTTGAGCTGGAACTCAACGCCGTTCAGGCGATGAGCCACCCAAATGACCACACCCTCGATGATATAGGCTGCCAGATAACTGTACCAAATCCACTGCGGAGCCATGCGGGCCACAATCCACAACACAGGAATCACCGTGAGCGACAGCATGATTGAGATGAGCAGTGCCATGCGGTGCTGACCGTAGAGCTTATAGACAATCATCAGCACATAGATGTAGCAGAAGGGTATAAAGCTGAGCGCAAACACGCGCAACGCGTGGTTACACTCGGCAATTACCTGGGCGTCGCTCGCACCAAACAGGCGAGCAATGGCTTGCGGAACCACCCACACCACCACACACGTCACCACCATCGACACGGTGATGAAACGCAGTGCCTTGTCGAGCACTACCCGCAGACCCTGGCCATCGCCCTTGCCCACTTGTATGGCTCCGAGCGATTGCAACGTTTGGCATGTGCCGGACAGGAATAGGTTATACACTTGCAGCAGATTCATGCATACGGCAAACACGAAGATGCCCGTGCGGCCAGTTATGGAAAGCACGATGGTGTTGGCTGCAAACAGCAATGCCGTGAGACACACCGACGCCAGTGCCAACGGGGCACCTTGCCCCACGATGCTGCGCATCGAGGTCCACCAGCCACTGAGTGCCCAGCGCAGCGCCAGCTTGGCTTTGCCACCGCGCCAATGCGTGAGCAAGATGGCAATACCCACCAGGTGACCCACCACTGTGGCCGTTGATGAACCCGTGATGCCCCAGTCGAGCCAATGGATAAACACGATGTCGAGGCACAGGTTCACTACATTATCAACAATTACAGCCAATGACACCAGCCGTGGACTGCCGTCAACCCCCACCATGGTGGAGAGTCCCCACATGAGGATATAAGCTGGCGCACCCAACATCACCACGCGCATGTAGTCGCGAGCTAGCGGCAGCAAGTGCGCATTGTCGCACAGCACGGCTGCCGTGGCATCGAGCATGAGCCAGCCGCCCAGCAGGGCAAGCAACACCCCAATCACCGCACTCAAGGCGAGGGCACGCGTGAAAAGCTCATGGGCACGAAGGCGGTCGTTCTGCCCAAGCGCATAGCCCACTAGCATACCGCCACCGGCGTTGATGAGCAGGTGCAGCGTGAAGATGAACTGGATGATGGGCTTCGACTGGTTGATGGCACTCACACCGTCGGCACTAATCAGGTTGCCCACGATAATGCCATCAACCACGTTGCCCAAGCAGCCCGACAAAGCCACCAGGATGTAGGCCCACAGGTAGCGATAGAACTGCGCGTTGATGTTGTTGGAATCGTTGGTCATCGTTTTTTAATGAATATCAATCAAAGAATCCCAGTCCGCCAATGGCGACGAGCATTCGCTCCACATAGTCGCGCGAGGTGGGCGACCACACAAAATCGAGGCGATAGAGCACTTGAGTAGTGAAGTCGTTGTCGCGAGCCACATCGGTGGTGCGCTGCCCGTGCGCCATGTCCTGATAGGCCAGCAGGCTGGCCATCGACTTCGACTTCACCGGGTCGCTCTTGGCCTGGTCCATGATTTGGTCGAACTCGTCCTGCTCGACGAATCTCACGCCCTGGCCCACCGATTGCAGCCCTTCGAGCACATCGCCCAGAAGCTGCGAGTGGTTGTTATAGGGGTGGAACACGCAGCATGCGCGTGGCGTGGATGCCAGCAACACGATGGCACGCGACACCTCGTTGATGGGCGAGAACTCCACCCACTTGCTGCGCATGGCATAGGGACACGCACCCAGCATGTTGTAGACCTTGATGCGTCCCATAAACGAGTTGGTCGAGAAGTTGGCCTGGAACTCGCCGTCGGTGCTTCGTGCCGCCAGATTGCCCACACGCATGATTTTGGCGTTCAGCCCCTGCTGAGCCACCGCCTCAAGGATGAGCCGCTCGGCCATGAACTTGGAATGGATATACTTGTTGCCCAGGAACTGACCCATGTAGAACCGCTGCTCGGTGAACACATCATCACGCGGTGTGCCCGCCCACAAGCCTCGCGTGCTTGCTGTGGAGATGTGCACCAGACGCGCACCGTGGCTCAAGCAGTAGTCCACACATCGCTGTGCGCCGCCCACGTTCACATCCTCAATCTCGGTGCCCTCGGAAAAGTGCTTGACAATGGCAGCGCAATTAAAGATGGTGTCGACCTTGAGCTGCGGGTCGAGGTCGTGGGTTACGTCGCCGAGCACGATGTGCAGACGTGAGCCAAACAGCGCATCGCACGCATCGTCGAAGTAGTAGAACAGCAGCGTCTTGAGTCGTCCCTCGGCCTCCTCCACACTGTGGCCACGCACCAGGCAATAGATGTGCGGTGCATCGGTTGCCAAGAGTTCGTGCAGGATGTGTATGCCCAAGAAACCGGTGGCTCCCGTCACCAGCACGTTGCCCAGGTGCTCGCGCTCGCCGCCACGGAAGGCTTCGAGCGTGTTGCTTTGCTGCAACAGCTGGTCGATGGCCGTGTAGTCGTAATTGGCCGCATCATCGGCCTGATCGGTGTTACTAACAGCCTCGCCGGTAACCAGTTGCGCCAGTGCGCGCGGCGTGGGATTGGCAAACACATCGCCATAGGCCACATGCAGGCCAGCCTTGTCGGCTTCGATAATCACACGCGTTACCACCAGCGATGTACCGCCCAGGTCAAAGAAGTTGTCGGTGGCTCCCACGCGGTCCATCTGCAAGATTTCGGCAAAGATGTTACAGAACGTGCGCTCGGTGTCGGTGGCAGGTTCCACAAAGGCCGCTGTCACAGCAAGCTGCGGTTCGGGCAACGCCTTGACGTCGGTCTTGCCGTTGGGGGTCATGGGCATCTTGTCGAGTTGGCAATAGGCGGTGGGCACCATGTATTGCGTGAGGCTCTTGGCAATTTCGGCCTTGAGCGCATCGGGGGCAATCTCACGAGTGGCCGTGTAGTAGGCGCACAGGTGCTCCTTCCCCGCGATTTGGCGGATGACGATAACCACCTTCTCCATGCCCTCGACACGCAGCATCACGTTCTCAATCTCGCCCAACTCGATGCGTAGTCCACGTAACTTGATTTGGTTGTCGGTGCGTCCCAGAATCACTACATCGCCATCGGGTAGCCACTTGGCATAATCGCCCGAACGGTAAACGCGCTCACTGTGGTAGTCGATAAAGCGCTCGCGGGTCATGTCGTCGAGGTTGTTGTAGCCTCGTCCCACGCCTCGACCGCCGATGTACAACTCACCCACAACACCCACAGGTAGTTCATTGCCATCGTGGTCAACCACAAACTCGGTCACGCCTAGCTGTGGCCGTCCCACGGTCACCAGTTTCACATCGTGAGTGAGTTCCTTGTTGTTGCAGGCCACGGTGGTTTCGGTGGGGCCGTAGCAGTTGAAGATGCGTGCTTGTGTGGTTTGCCGCAATTGCTCAAGCAACTGGTCGGAGAATTTCTCGCCACCGGCACGAGCGATGCGAATTCCTGCAACGGCCTTGCAGAAGTCGACGCTGGTGAGCCATGTGAGCCATCGCGACGGTGTGCCCGACACCATGTCGACACGCTGCCGCGTGATGAGCTGTGCCAGCGAGATGGGATTTCCAGCCTGCTCCTCGGTGGCGAGTACGAGCGTCTTGCCATTGTAAAGGGCTGTGCCGATGTCCTGCAAAGCTGCATCGAACGATATGGTGGTCACGCTCAGCACCCTCGTGGCCTCGTGGGCCACCGCATGAGCCAGCACGTTGGCGGGATGCGGTGTGAGGTAGTTGCAAATGCCCTCATGCCTCAGCATCACACCCTTGGGACGGCCAGTGGAGCCGCTGGTGTAGATGATGTAGGCCAGGTCGTCGGGCGTGATGTCGGTGCTGACGGGCGAATCATCGCGGCAGTCGAGCAGCTGTTCCACGTC
Organism: Muribaculaceae bacterium; assembly: GCA_017545095.1. The sequence continues at coordinate 24,885 of JAFYCU010000027.1, forward strand.
GATGCCCTTGCCTGCTGGCAACTGGTCGAGGTGTTGTGTGGTGGTGATGATGAAACGTGCCTCAGAGTCATCGAGGATGAGTTTCACTCGGTCGGCAGGATACTCGGGGTCGCAGGGAATGTAGGCGGCTCCGGCTTTCAACACGGCCATTTGCGACAGAATCAGTCGGCTGGTGCGCGGCAACAACAGGGCCACACGGTCGCGAGGTTGCACGCCGCGCTGTTGCAGGGCGTGAGCGATGCGGTTGGTGACTTGGTGGAACTGCGCATAGGTGAACGAGGCGTCATCGGCCACGAGTGCCTGGCAGTCGGGCTGTGTGGCGGCGTAGTGTGCGAAGCAGTCGTGAAGCAGTGCGAATGGTGCATCGGCCTGAGCCACGCTTCGCAACCGTGCCAACTCGGCTTGCTGCTGCTCACTCACAATCGACAGCTGGCGCACACGGCACTGCGGATTCAGCATCATCTCTGCCACCACGGTGGCAATGCTCTGAGCCAGGCTCTCGGCCAAGGCTGGCGTGTAGGCGGCATCATCGTATTGCACCACCACACCACACGATTCAATCTTAATGTTAATCTTGAACTTTGGTACGTTAAGTTCTAGCAATTCAAGATTTACTGGCTGCCCATTCACATGATATTCATCAATCACCCCCACCTGATAGGCATAGGCAATCGCAGGCTTGAAACCATAGTCGGCTGCAATGCGTGCAAAGGGGTAATTCTCGTGTTGCAGTGTTGCCGTGAAGGCTTCGCTGGCCGCTTGCAGGAATTCGGCCACCGAAACGTCGTCAATGGTCAATGCCAGCGGCAGCGTACCCACAAACATGCCCACGGTGTCGGCAATGCGCAGGTCGCTTCGCCCGCTGCTCACGGTGCACAGATAGGTGTCGCGACTTCCTGTGTGCCGCGACACCACATAGGCGGTGGCGGCATAGAACAAGTGAGCGGGCGTGATGCCCTGCTGTCGGCAGAAAGATTCGACCTTGTCGTGAGCCACGGCGGCCACGGCCTCGCCGATGAAGCCTTGCGTACCGCCCTTGATGTCGGCAGGAATCTCGCTGGCTCCCTCACAGGTCGCCAGCCGTTCGGCGAAGAACGCGCCGGCCTGCGCGAATGCGGGCTGTTGCTCGGCTTGGCGTTGCTCGGCAGCAAAGGTGAGATAGGAGCAAGTCTCCGGTTCCACCTCGCGTTGTTCAAGCACATTGCCAATTTGACGGATGAACAAGTCGGCTGACCCGCCATCGAACACCAGGTGGTGCACATCCATCAGCAAGTGTGTGGCCGTAGGAGTGGTCACCACTTCGAATCGGCACAGCGGTCGCCGTTGCAGGTTGAACGGACGCACAAACCGTTGCTTGTAGCAGTCCAACTCATCGTCGCTCATGGAGGAGATGTCAACATCCACCTCGAATGGCTCGCCCGCAACCTGCACCACATCGGAACCCTGTGTAACAAACGTCATGCCCAGTGCCGGGTGTGCTTGCGCCACACGTTTCACTGCGGTGGCAAGAGCCTCGGCGGTCACACCTTTTGGATAGGTGA
>JAFYCU010000028.1 GCA_017545095.1 Muribaculaceae bacterium
ACTTATGCTATTTTCCATTGTTTTTGATAGATTAAGTGTGAGAGATTAGGACTTGTAGTTACGTGTCTGCACCTTGATGGCTTCGTAGTGGAGCGGCTCTTTGACCTGTGTGGGTGCGGTCTCGTCGCTGCCGTTGTACTTCCAGCAAGAGACGTAGAAGTAGTTCTCGTCGTCGCGCTTGGCCTCGCCTTCCTCGGTCTGATACTCCTCGCGGAAGTGTCCACCACAGCTCTCGTTGCGGCTCAGGGCATCGTAGGCAATGAGTTCACCCATGGTGATGAAGTCGCGCAGGCGGAAAGCCTTGTCGAGCTCGTTGTTCATGCCTTCCTGCGTGCCGGGGATGAACAGGTTGGTCTCGAACTCCTTGCGCAGCTCGCGTAGTTTCTGCAAGGCCGTTTCCAAGCCTTCCTTGGTACGGCCCATGCCTACATACTCCCACATGATGTGTCCCAGTTCCTTGTGGATGCTGTCCACCGAGCGTTTGCCCTGGATGCTCATCAGTCGGTCCAGGTTGTCCTGCACGGCTTTCTCGGCAGCGTCAAACTCGGGCGTGTCGGTGGTAAAGTGCGGAACGGTAATCTGGTCGCTCAGATAGTTCTGGATGGTATAGGGCAACACAAAGTAACCGTCGGCCAGACCCTGCATGAGTGCCGAGGCACCTAATCGGTTGGCGCCGTGGTCGCTGAAGTTGCACTCGCCAATAGCAAACAGACCCTTGACGCTGGTTTGCAGCTCATAGTCCACCCAGATGCCACCCATCGTGTAGTGGATGGCAGGGTAAATCATCATGGGTTTGTAGTACTTCACACCATCAATCTCGTTAGCCAATTCTCCAGGATTGACATCGGTGATTTCCTCATACATGTCGAAGAGGTTACCATAGCGCTGGCGAATCACGTCGATGCCCAGGCGGTTGATGGCCTCGCTGAAGTCGAGGAACACAGCCAAACCCGTGTTGTTCACTCCGTAGCCCTTGTCGCAACGCTCCTTGGCGGCACGACTAGCCACATCGCGCGGCACCAGATTGCCAAACGCCGGATAGCGGCGCTCCAAGTAGTAGTCGCGTTCCTGCTCGGGGATGTCGCTGCCCTTGATTTTGCCCTGTTGGAGCTTCTTGGCATCCTCGATGTTCTTGGGCACCCAGATGCGACCGTCGTTGCGCAGCGACTCGCTCATCAGCGTGAGCTTCGACTGCTTGTCGCCGTGTACGGGGATGCAGGTGGGGTGGATTTGCACATATGCCGGATTGGCAAACATGGCTCCCTTGCGATAGCAGGCCATCGCGGCCGAGCAGTTGCAGGCCATCGCGTTGGTCGACAGGAAGTAGGTGTTGCCATAGCCGCCGGTGGCGATGACCACAGCGTGGGCGGCAAAGCGCTCGAGCTTGCCGGTGACGAGGTTCTTAGCGATGATGCCGCGTGCACGGCCATCGATAATAACCACATCGTGCATCTCATAGCGGTTATAACTCTTCACCTTTCCAGCGTTGATTTGCCGGTTCAGACTCGAATAGGCACCCAGCAGCAGCTGCTGTCCCGTCTGCCCCTTGGCATAGAAGGTGCGGCTCACCTGTGCACCGCCAAACGAACGGTTGGCCAGCAGGCCGCCATACTCGCGTGCGAAAGGCACACCCTGTGCCACGCACTGGTCGATAATGTTGTTGCTCACCTCGGCCAGGCGATAGACGTTGGCCTCTCGGGCGCGGTAGTCGCCACCCTTCACGGTGTCGTAGAACAAGCGGTAGACCGAGTCGCCGTCGTTCTGGTAGTTCTTGGCGGCGTTGATACCGCCCTGTGCGGCGATGGAGTGGGCGCGACGCGGCGAGTCCTGAATGCAGAAGTTGAGCACGTTGAAGCCCATCTCGGCCAGCGTGGCAGCGGCACTGGCACCAGCCAAGCCGGTGCCCACCACAATGATGTCGAGGCGGCGTTTGTTGGCCGGGTTCACCAGTTTTTGGTGAGCCTTGTAGTTGGTCCACTTCTCAGCGATGGGGCCTTCGGGAATCTTGGAGTCGATGACCGGCTGAGCCGTTTTATTCATAGTTTCTTCCATTTCAATTCAAAGTGTTAAGCGTTAATAACTCCATCAGAAACTGAAGGCATCAAAATACCAAGCGAAATAAATGGCCTCGATGGCAAAGAGTCCCATCACGATGGTAGCCCACCACCAGCCGATGCACTTGAAGCGCTCGATCCACTTGTCGTTGGTGGTGCCCAGCGACTGCAGTGCGCTCCAGAACCCGTGGGTGATGTGGAACCAGATGGCCAAGAATAAAACCAGATAGACCGGCAGGACCCAGATTTGACTGAAAGTCATTCGCAGGGCCTCTTCGCCAGTAGCGGGATAGTCACCCATGATTTCGGGCAACTGCATCTTGGCCCAGAAATGAGCCAGGTGCAACACGATGAAGCACAGCACCAAGATGCCGAGCACGAGCATGTTTTGCGAAGCCCATTCCACGCTGGCGGGCTTGGCGCTCACCTCATAGGCATTCTCACCACGAGCCTTGCGGTTCTGCAGGGTGAGCCAGAAGGCGTAGATGATGTGCAGCACCACACCGCCGGCCAGCACTGCCGTGCCCAGAAGCGCATACCAGTTGGCACCCAGAAACTCGCACACCGCCTCGTAGGCATCGAGCGAAATCAGGGCCACTGCATTCATCAACGCATGGAACGTCAAGAATAGGATCAAGAAAAGGCCGGTGACACTCATCACCACTTTCCTGCCTACAGAAGAATTAGTTAACCACATAGTAGTTCAAAAAGGTTTTAAGTTATTAATTGATTGTTTGTTATATACACGAGTTAACCGACCTCGCCATCGCAACGGCGAAATCAAAGTGCAAAGTTACGAATTTATGCACAATGCGCAAAACGCAAAGGCGTTTTTTTGAGCTACAGGCTACCGAACTACAAGGCACCGAACTACAAGGCCGAACTACAAACAAGCTACCGAGCTACGAGCCACAAGTGATGAACGGTGCGAGCGACGATGCGAGGCAAGTCGCACTCCCCAGTGAGACCGCATTATCGCCATTGCTCAAATTGTAGTCTCAACGGGGCTCTAAGCACACAGCGGCCAACGCCAGAATCTTGCTGACGAGACTCATTGTTGCTAAAAACTTATTTTCACCCATCATGTTGCCTATATATCGGAAATTCTTACTAATTTTGCGTCCATTACAGAGTCTTGGATTGGTTTGTTATTCAGTTCTTTATCACACAACAAATTCACAACAAGTTTTCCAAACGCTGTTATTTCCCGACGATTATTTTTACTGGGAAACTTTAATTTAGTTAATTTACAACATATGTCTACCAAATTGTTCATTAAACCGGTTATCACCCTTCTTGCGCTCATCGCTTTGCCGGTGTGTGCTTGGTGTGAGGATTACGGCATCACAGTGAGCGGTGTACTCGTGAACAGCGACAACGCATGCGCAGTGACCGGCCAGGGCATTGAGGGCAGGGTCAGCTTCGACGTTGCATCGAACACACTCACGCTTAACGGGGTCACGGCAAGAAACATCGTAAGCCATCGCAATGGCCTCACCATAAACCTTCAAGGCAGTAACCGCGTGTGGCTGCTGCCTGGCTCATGGTATGAGCGAGACGAATGGCAAGGTGCCATCCAGAGTGAGGGTAACCTGACCATTGGTGGCGACGGCTCGTTACACGTGTTTCACGCACGTTTCCCCGATGTCGACGACAAGATTTGCGCCATCGTTGTGGCGGGTGGCTCGCTCACCATCGAGGGCGGCAGCCTGGTCGAGGCCTACTGTCCCAAGGGCTTAGGCGTGTCGGTGGACGGCGACCTGACGGTGCGCAGCTCGCGGCTGCAAGCTGGGGGCAGTTTCGCTACGGGCATTGAGGCCACTGGAGTCCACCTCGATGGTTGCGTCCTCCACACCCCAGCCGCAGCAGCGGTGGCGGTGGTAGGCCCTGAGGGAGACAGGCCTGGCAGCACAAGTCTGGTACTCACCGACATCCCAGTCACCGCCTACAACGCCCATGCGTTCCAAAGCCCCTATCAAGTGCAAGGCAGAGCAGACTTTGACCCCGACTTGAATGTACTCACGCTCGACGACTTCCAGACCATGAACGATGAGGACGGCCTGATTCAACGGGTGACTCCGTTGGCGTTCAGCCACCTCGTCCTGAATATGACTGGTGACAACATCCTCGACCAATTCATGGGCGTGGTGCACGGAAATTCGCTCACCGTGGACGGTGACGGTGAGTTGCAGTTGGTCGGGGCAGCATTGAGCGTGAGCCTTGGCAAGCTCACGCTGAACGGCGGTAGCACATTCCGCACACCCAACGCACCAGAAGGAACCGCGTACATCGACTCGCTGGTGGTCAACGCCTCCACTTACATCGGGAGCGAGATTGCCGAGCAGCAAATCAAGTACTTTGAACTGAACAACAGCCGTGTTGTAACCCCCACGTGGCTCACCTACGATGCCGAGCTGCACCAGCTAGTGCCCATCGCAGGGTGCGACATGTCGGGCGACAGCTTCCTGCACATCGCCCCGGAGATTGATGTCACTGGCATCACCGACATCGCCCCCGACACGGAAACCGATGCCGCGTGGCACGACATGAATGGTCGCCGCATCAGTCGACCAATGGTTCCAGGCATCTACATGCACGGTAGGAAAAAGGTCGCCGTCACCCGCTGAGCACTGCCCCCGTTCGGCCCCCTCCAGAGGGCTAAGTTACATACCCTCACCCGGTCGCCGCTTAGTCCTAACGGGGCTTACCATCAACAGACTTGAAGGCAATTGCCCCAAAATAAGCACAAAAGCATTGGCAACAATGAACTTATGTTCTTATGCCAACCACAGTCAAAGGCTTATGTTCTACCATATAACTAATTTCGCAATCTGTTGGTTCCCTGTTATCTTATGTAAAGATGCAAGTGGACTCATCACTCGTCACTCATGACTCGTCACTTGCCTCGCACTTATGTCTATTTTTCAGGCTTATTGTTACACATCATTTGGCCTGTGCGTCTTGTCCTGCGGCATCACGGTTCAGGTCAACGACAAGGTGCTCTTTGGCCAAGATGGTGCAGGGAAACACCTCCTGGGCCTGGTGGAGCAGTGGGGCTTCGTCGTCGTAACGGCTGGAGAAATGGCCGATAATTAGGTTCCGCGCCCCGGCCTCGCGGGCGGCGATGGCGGCCTCGCGGGCGGTGCTGTGGTAGCGGTGGTGGGCCTGCCGCTGGCACTTGTCGCCGTAGGTGGCCTCGTGGTAGAGCCAGTCCACCCCCTCGACGGCCTCCACCACACGGGGGCTGGGCATAGTGTCGCTGCAATAGGCATAACTGCGGCTGGGGTCGGGCGGTGTAGTGAGCAGGTGGTTGGGCACGGTGGTGCCTTCCGGGGTTGTCCAGTCGAGTCCACGCCGCAGCCCGTCGATGGCGTGGCGCGGGATGGCGTAGCGCAGCAGTGCCTCGGGGACGATGTGCCGCAGCTTGGGTTTCTCGTCGATGCGGAACCCCACGCAGGGCACGCGGTGCTTGAGCGGGAATGCCGTCACCACGATGCCGTTGTCTTCGTAAATCACCTGCTGTGCGGTGCCGATGACGTTGAACTGCAGGTCGAACGGTCGCTCGCGGCAATAATAGTCCATGGTGCGTTGCAGCCATTCGGCACCGTCGCGAAACGTGTGCACGGTAATGGTGCCCGTGCGCCCGGCCAGAGCCAGCGTGGACAGCAGCCCCGGCAAGCCGAACACGTGGTCGCCGTGCAGGTGGCTGATGAAGATGTGGTTCAGCCGCGAGAACTTCAGCCGCATCTGGCGCATCGAGAGCTGTGCCCCCTCGCCACAGTCGATCATCAGCAGGTGGTCGCGCACGTTAAGCACCTGACAAGTGGGCAGGTGCTTAGTGGTGCAAGTCGCCGACCCGCACCCGAGTATGTTCAGCTCCAGTCGTGTCACTTCACACTGTCGACGGCCCGCTGGATGTCGGCAAAGATTTCCTCGACCTTGCCGGTACCCTTGATGGCCTGGTAAAGCCCCTTCTCCTGATAGAACGCTTGCAGCGGAGAGGTTTGGTTGTAATAGACGGCCAGACGGTTCTTGACGGTCTCCATGTTGTCGTCGGAGCGACCGGTTTGCTGCCCGCGCAGGATGATGCGCTCGATGAGTTCCTCCTCGGGCACCTCAAGCCCAATGACGGTGCTCACACTGGTGCCGCGCTGCTGGAGCATCTGCTCCAAAGCCTCGGCCTGAGCGATGGTGCGGGGGGAGCCGTCGAAGATCACGCCGTTGGCAGCCTCGTCTTTGTGGGTGTCAAGCACGTTGGCCAGGATGTCGATCATCAGGTCATCGGGGATGAGCTGCCCCTGGTCGATATAGCCTTTGGCAATGCCGCCCAGCTCGGTGCCGCGCTTGATGTTGTCGCGCAGCACGTCGCCCGTAGAGATGTGAAACAGGCCGTAGGTCTTAATCAAATTGTCGCTCTGGGTGCCTTTACCCGACCCAGGAGCACCAAAAATCACGATGTTAAGCATATCAGTTGTCAGTTTTCAATTATCAGTTATCAGTTTCCAGTTCAGCGTTTTGGGTGGCTTCTGTGGCTCGTTTCTCTGCCGCCATCCGACACAAATAGCGAATCAATTTTTCATCAGGTACCCATAGTCGGCTGTCACGGCCATGTCGCGCCAAATCTCCGTGTGGATTTGCATTGCGACCATAGTCCCTTTTCTTTTCGGCAGGCAAAAGTACAAAGAAAAACCGATATGGCCAAATTCTGTGGCATAAGGCTAAAAACCTTTTTGGCACTCTGAAGGTCTTTTATCTATACGTACAAATCAGTTCCTTCTCATCCGTTAAAGCTTGGGTTGAGACGTGTATTCGGGCCAAAAAGAACCGCCGCACCGGCCACAAATGAGGAACAATGGGCTGCTATTGGAGACGATGGGATTATCGAACTCTAATGCTTCCTATAATCCTTATTGCTTGAGAACGTAGATGTCGGGGAGGTTGCGGGCTTGCTCGTCGATGTCGAGGCCGTAGCCGATGATGAATTTCTTGGGGATGGAGAATCCCACATACTCGGGCATTGTGCCCACTTGCAACGAGTCGGGCTTGAGGAGCAGTGTGGCCATCTTCACACTGCGTGCGCCCTTGCCGGCAAGCGACTCGCGCAGCTTGGCGGCGGTGAGGCCGGTGTCGACAATGTCCTCGACAATAATCACCTCGCGGCCGGCGATGGGGGTGGTGAGGCCCATCACCTCGGTCACCTGGCCGGTGGACTGGGTGCCATCGTAGCTCTTGTAGCGGATGA
>JAFYCU010000029.1 GCA_017545095.1 Muribaculaceae bacterium
CTGCGCCGAGAGGCCGAACTCGGGCAGTCGTTTCTCGATAAAGCCGCTCATCTGGCCTGTCTGGCTGATGCCTGAGAGGTCGCCATTCATGTCGGCCATGAAGCAGGGCACGCCGGCCTGGCAGAACGTTTCGGCCATCACCTGCAGGGTGACGGTCTTGCCGGTACCTGTGGCGCCAGCGATGAGGCCGTGGCGGTTGGCCATTTTACCTTGGATAGAGAGCGCTCCGTTGGCGCAGTGGGCAATGTATAGCCCGTGGTCTTTGTCGTACATGGGGGTGGGGGTTTATGGTTGTTGAATTGTTGGATTGTTGAATTGTTGAATTGTTGAAGTGAGGAGTGAGGAGTGAATAGTGAGAAAGAGTTAAGGAGTTAAGAAACTAAGAAGTTAAGAAGTTAAGTATTATTGGGTTATGAAGTTATATTAATTGTTAATTGTAAATTATAAATTGAATTTGTTTTCAGTTTTCAATTTTCAGTTTTCACCGCTTGGGGTGTCCAGTTCTTAAAGAATCGCAGTACTTTCTCTTGGTTGTAGCCGCGGCCTTCCTCCAGGAAGCTGGAGTCTTGGATGTGGAGCACTTTGCCTTTCTCGTTCAGGACGACAAAGACGGGGAAGCCGAAGCGGGCGGGGTTGCCGAGGCGTTTCATCATCGTGGCGGCCTGTTGCGCCTTGGCGGCATCGTCGTGCTGGCGCGGGTTGTAGTTGACGTGGATGAAGACAAAGTTGTCGGCGATGGTCTGGCTGACCAGCGTGTCGCGGGTGGCGAAGTCGGCGAAGAGCAGACACCACGGGCACCAGTTGCCGCCCACCTGACAGACAACGAACTTGCCCTCAGCCTTGGCTTGCGCTATGGCGTTGTCAATCTGCGTGTTGGGATTGATGTCTTCGTTGTAAACCTTCTTGAGTGGCGTTTGGCCCCACAAGCAGAAGCAGACGAAGAGAGCGGAAAGGGTGAGAAGGATTTTTTTCATAATGCAAAAATACATTTTTCTCTTTGTAAAAATCACTATCTTTGTGGCCAATATGGAAAAATTCTTATCTCGATACCGTGTACCTATTATCGTTGGAGTGCTGTTGTGTTTTGCAGGGCTCTATGTGTTGCTGTCGTTTGTCAACCATTGGATGTTTCGCACGTATGGCCTTGATTTGGGTTTATATACCAAGACGCTTTACGACCATGCACATCTGAGGATGAACGACTGCAGCTTCTATCTCTGGCAGCCGGGCAATCAATTTGGTGACCATTTTGACCTCTATCTGGTGTTGCTCTCGCCATTGGTGTATGTTTTCGGTGAATACACTTTGCTGATTGTACAACTGTTGGCTCTGGTCATGGGACTGTGGGGCATCTACAAATTGGCGCGTCTGTATACCGAGAGCGAGGTGATTCCCATGTTGGCCATGTTGCTGCTTGGCCTGAACTTTGGCGTATGGCATGCCATGGCTTTTGATTATCACTCGAATGTGGTCAGTGCCTTGATGTTGCCGTGGCTGCTCTATTTTGTGAAGAAAGAGCAACCGTGGGGCGTGGTGTTGATGGCTTTCGCCATGTCTATTGCTAAGGAAACCTCGGCGTTATGGGTTGTGTTTGTATTGTTGGCGTTGCTGTGGGATTGGCGTCACAATCGCTTGATGCGCAGAGTTCTGGGTTATACGACTTTGGGTTGTGTGCTCTATTTTGTGGTGGTGACGATGTGGGTGATGCCTTCGTTTGGAAGTGGACGCGGTTTTTGGCGATATGAGTGGATGGGCAATGGAATGAGCGGCGTGGCTAAGTGGGTGCTGTCCCATCCGTTGGAGGCCATACGCGACTTTTTCACCAATTTCACTCCTGATGCCACAGGAGATGGGCTAAAAACAGAATTCTTTATCTGCGTGTTGCTCTCTGGAGGTCTGTTTTTGTTTGTCAAGCCCAATTATCTGCTGATGATAATTCCGCCGGTAGCTATGAAGATGTTAGCTGGAGATGTCGGCTTTTGGGGCATTACGTGGCATTATAATGTGGAAGTGGCTGTTGTGTCGGCTGTGGCCGTCGTGATGGTGCTGTGCCAAAATCCACACAAACGCCTGGCGCAGTGGTGTGGTGTGGTGGCCGTGTTGCTGACCTTCGGCACGCTCATCTATACTACCGATACCCCACTGACTATCATTCGCAAAGAAAATTTGCGCGTGTTCGACGCCCGCCATTACCATCAGCCAGAGTTTGATGTCAAGGCGGCCCGCCGTATGATTGAGAAAATACCTGACAACGCCTCAGTATGTGCCACCACCATGTTCACGCCACACGTGGCTGCCCGCGACAGTGTCTATATTTTCCCGATGGGCTTGGCCTACGGAGCCGACTACTATCTGATGTTGCGCCACCATTGGTGTTACTATGAGGGTGAGGAGGATCAAGTCAATAGAATTATCAACGACACAGTGCATTACCGCCTCATCGACACCGATGGCTCTATCTATCTGATGAAAACAGTGCCGTAAAGGTGGTAGTTTTTTTATAAGTTGTTGATTTTCTGGTAGGCCAACCGCTCGTCGCCCGATTCGAGGTAGATGATGCCGCAATAGGTGAAGCCGTGTTTGAGAAGATTATGCTGCATGATTTGATTGTCACGATGGGTGTCAATTCTAATATTGCCATCTATAGAAAACCAAAAATCTAACATGGTTTTGAAAAGTCCGTGCTTGTCGGGGCGGCCGGCAATGCGGTGCACCACGTGATAGGGTAGCGGCTCGTCGATCCAAGCACCTTCGTAAATGTGGCTGTAGGTGGGCTCTGGCGATGGCAGACAAGCAAAGTAACCGACAATCTCGCCCGCTTCTTCCACAACATAACCGCCACGAAGCTGAATGTCTTTTCTGATCACACTTTCAGTAGGATAGCCATGAATCCATTGGTTGAAATTGCCCGCTGCGCGCATCGTCTTTTTGGCCGCCCCAATGACCGTCATAATGGTTTCAAGGTCAGTAAGTTCTGCTAACCGAAAGGTCCGCGTGGTAGAGGTTGACGAAGTGGGACAACTGCTGGGCATAAGTGTAAGCTGGCATGGTTGATGAGATGCAAAAGTAAGAAAAGTACCTTATTAAATTGCAATTTATCATGGCAAAAAGTGTACCTTTGCACATTCATTTAGGAATCAATATAAATCAAATATGAAAAAAACTATTATCGCATTGGCATTGCTGACTTTAGTAAGTGCCTGCTCAAAGAAAATGGAACAGAAAGAAGACGAAAAAATCATTGGCAAACCCGCCATTGAAGTGAAAAACGGACAGTTCACGCCCGACGTGATGTGGGCGCTGGGCAAGATGGGCGAGAGCGCCGTGTCGCCCGACGGCAAACTGCTGGCCTACACGGTCACCTATTACGACATGGAAGAGAATAAAGGCAACGCCGAACTCTACCTGTTGCCCACCAACGGCGGCAAAGCCGAACAGCTGACCACCACCGCCAAGAGCGAGTTCAATCCCGCTTGGCTCGACAATCAAACGCTGTTGTTCTGTCGTGGCAGTGAGTTGCTCTCGATGGATGTGAACAGCAAGAATGAGAAGGTGTTGGCCACTTTCGAGAACGGCATCGAAGGCTTCAAAATCGCGCCCGATGGCAAGTCGATAGTCTATATCGCCACCAAGCCCGTACAACGCCCCGAGCATCTGAATAAGTTGTACGAAGGCCTCGACAAGACCACCGGCCGCATCAACGAGGACCTGATGTACCGCCATTGGGACAATTGGGTGGATGAGTACCCGCAGATTTTCCTCGCTAAGCTCGACGGCACGCTCGACATTGAACATGCCACTGCCCTTATCGACAGCACCTTTGAGTGCCCCATGCGCCCGTGGGGTGGCATTGAGCAGTTCAACTACAGCCCCGACAGCAAGCTGGTTGCCTACACCTGCCGCCAGAAAACGGGTAAGGATTACGCCCTCTCGACCAACAGCGACATTTTCGTTTACGATATCGAAAAAGGCACCACCCGCAACATCAGCGAAGGCATTATGGGCTACGACCAGAATCCCGTGTTTAGCCACGACAGCAAGATGGTGGCTTGGGAGAGCATGGAACGCGACGGCTACGAGAGCGACAAGGCGCGCCTGATGGTGGCCGACCTCGCTACGGGCGAGCGCACCGACCTGACCGCCGAGTTTGATTACAGTGTGAGCGGCATCAACTGGACCGCCGACGACAAGGAACTGCTGGCTGTGGTCGGCTATCGTGGCACTTACGAGATTTTCGGCTTCAACCGTGAGACGAAGGCCGTTCGTCAGCTGTCGAATGGCTACCACGACGTGCACGGCTTCGAGCTGGTGGGCGACAAACTGTATGCCAACCAAGTGTCGATGCAGTATCCTTCCGAGATTTTTGTCTATAACCTGAACGACGATAAGGCCGAAGGCAGCAAGCTGACCACCATCAACGATGAGGTGCTCGCGCAGGTGCGCATGGGCAAGACCGAGCCCCATTGGATAAAGACTGCCGACGGCAAGGATATGCTCACCTGGCTCATCTATCCGTACGATTACGATAGCACCAAGACCTATCCTGCGCTGCTCTTCTGCGAGGGCGGTCCGCAGTCGATGGTTAGCCAGTTCTGGAGCACGCGCTGGAATTTCGAGGTGATGAGTGGCGCCGGCTACTTTATCATCGCCCCCAACTGCCGCGGTTGCCCGGGCTTTGGCATGGAGTGGCTGGAGGAGATTAGCGGCGACTATGGCGGACTCTGCATGCAGGACTATATGATCGCTGCTGACTACTTCGCCGACAATATGCCGCAAATTGACAAGGAGCGCCTTGGTGCCTGCGGGGCCAGCTTCGGTGGCTTCAGCATCTACTGGCTGGCGGGCCACAACCACGATGCGAAAGGCTATCAGGACGGCCGACGCTTCAAGGCCTTCCTGGCGCACAACGGTATGTTTAACTTCGAACAGCAATATCTTGAAACAGAAGAACTTTGGTTTGTTAACTGGGATTTGGGCGGTCCCTACTGGGATTGGGATAATCCTAAGGTGAAGAAGAGCTATGCCAACTCGCCGCATCGCTTTGTGGATAAGTGGAATACGCCGCTATGCGTCATCCATTCAGAGTTCGACTTCCGCATTGTTGCTTCGCAGGGTATGGCCGCCTACAATGCTGCCAAACTGCGTGGCCTCGATGCCCGCTACCTCTATTTCCCCGATGAAACCCACTGGGTGCTCAAACCGCAGAACAGCTTGCTTTGGCATCGCAACTTCATCGACTGGTTTGATACGCAGTTGAAGTAAGGATTTATTTTGTTGATTATTAAGTTATTGAAGATATAAGATATGAAGAAATGGATTTTGATGGCTGCATGTCTGATTGTGGTTGTGACAGCCGCTGTGATGCTCATCAGCTTTGCCCCTGGTGATGGTATCATGACCAAGGAGAATGGCGTTTATGTGGTGAATACAACGAAGTTGGCACCCGAAGTGAGAGGCTATATGGGCACGACGCCGCTGAAGATTTACATCAAAGACGATAAAATTCAGAAAATAGAGGCGTTGCCCAACGACGAGACACCCCACTTTTTTTCGGCCGTCAAAGAGGATTTGTTAGACGCTTGGAACGGTATGACCGTAAAGCAAGCGCTGAAAGCCGAGGTGGATGCTGTTTCGGGCGCCACCTATTCTTCCAAGGCGGTGAAGGAAAACGTTCGCCTTGGCTTGGAGTATTACAACAAGAAGAAGTAAGGTTATACCAACTCCTTAATGGTGTTGGCGACATTGATAAGGTGGTCGGCAATACGCTCTGAGTTTTGCGCCAGCGAAAGGTATTCTGCTCCCACAGAGGGTGTGCATACGCCGTCGACCAGCCGGTTTATGTGGTTGCGTTCCATCATGTTGGTATAGTCATCTATCTCATCCTCAATCTGGTCGGCACGCTTAAGCGCTTCAAGGTCGAGTTTGTGGTAGGCTTGAATCGTCTCCTTATACAAGGCGACAATCAGTTGTTCCACTTTCATGATTTCTGCAATGGCCTCCTTCGAGAACGAGGCGTTCTGTTCTTTCAGTGCGTCGGCATATTCGACGATGTTCTCCGCATAGTCGCCGATACGCTCAAGATCGCTTACCGAGCGAATGGTGGAGGAAAGATAGCGTTGGTCAAAACTGTTGAGCCTCTTTCCTGAAAGTTTTACCGTATAGTTTACCAGTTCGTTGTTGAGGTAATTCAATAGGATTTCAGTCTTTCTGAACTCTTTTATCTCTTTGTAGTCCAGTGTTGTAACAATGTAAATTGCCCGTTGGAAGTTCTGCAGGGCAAGTTCTGCCATGTTTTCTATTTCGGCCTTCAGCTGGCGGATGGCGACCACTGGTGTGCGCAGCATCTGTTCATCGAGAAATCGCAAATGGGGTTCGTCGCTTTTCTCTTGGGGAGTCTCTTTCACCATTCTGCAAGCCAGATTGACCAGCGCATTGGTCAGCGGCATGGCCACCAGCATAGTGCAGACGTTGAAAACGGTGTGGAACATAGCCAGTTGCAGTTGCGGCGCGGCAGGGAAGAGGCGCTCAAACAGCACACCAAAACTCCAGTTGCCACCTGTTGAGATACGGAGCACGAAACCTATCAGCATGAAGATCAGAACACCCATTGTGTTGAATATCAGGTGTATGGTTGCAGTACGTTTGGCAGCGGTGCCACTCGTCACACCGGCAATGACGGCTACAACGCACGAGCCGATGTTACTTCCCATCGTCAGATAGATGCCTTGGTTGAGGGAGACCAGTCCCGATACGACCATCGTGATGGCGATGGATGTCATCACCGACGACGATTGTATGATGGCCGTCAGGATGGCGCCGACCACTACCAACAGCACGGCATTGTTGATGCTGGCGAGAAACTGTTTGACGGAGTCTAAGGCGGCGAACTCATCCATGGCGTTGGCCATCATGGAGAGGCCCACGAAGAGGAGTCCGAAGCCTGTCAGGATGCCGCCCACTTGTTTGGTGGTGTTGCGTTTGCTGAAGAGGTGCATAAAAGCGCCAATGCCCGCAAAAGCCGCAAAAATGAGGGTGGTGGAGATGCTGTTGGTGCCAAACATGCCCAAGGCGACCAGTTGCGCCGTAACCGTGGTGCCGATGTTGGCGCCGTAGATGATGGTGGCCGCTTGTGTCAACGAGAGAATGCCCACGTTGACAAAGCCGATGACCATCACCGTCACCGCACCACTACTCTGTATGGCGGCGGTGCCCACGGTGCCGATACCCACGCCAAGCCATTTGTTTTTGCCCGTCTTGGAAAATAGCTGCTTTAACTTTTTCGATGATACGGCTTCGAGGTGGGCGCTCATCATCTGAAAGCAACCAGAAAAACACCAATACCCGCTGTAAGCGTCAATATGGCGGTGATAATAGATGTGATGTCCATTGTTGTAATCGTTTGATATTTATTTTTTTATATAATAAAAAATGGTATAAACCCGTGGGGCTTATACCATTGTGCTTATGTGAAGATTATAAATTTGATTGTTAATAGTATGTCGTGGGGCGTATCTGCGAACCAAGCCCAGTTTCTGTTCGTCAGATTGGAGGGCTGTAGAGATTGTTCTGGCTGTCAGTTGTTTAACTTGAAAAAGGCTTGAAAGGGGAACACCTATGATGGCGTTATTGCCACCGTCCCAATCATCGGGGTCGTCCTCGTCCACATCCATTTCCTCTGTTTCCATCTCCATGCACAGGGCTGTGTAGGCGTTTCTCATGAGCAGCCGTGAATCGTTCCATTCGTCAACAATCCATGCCATACTGCAAGCAATCAATAGAATGAAAACCGCAGTAGGTGATATTTTTCTGAAAAAATCAAGCATGGAATTGATGTGAAATTTGGATTGCAAAAATAGTGAATATTTTGGAATTATCAAAGACTTTTCCAATCTATTCGCTGTAGTTGTGGTCGATTACGATACTCAGTTTCACGTCGGGCAGGAGAGCCTGCAACTCGTCGATCAGTTGGCGGCAGAACGCCTGCTCGTCGCTAACAGTGAGGTCGGGGACAATATCCACGGATACGAGGTTTTCCTTCTCGAAGTAGTAAAAACCGTGAATCTGCTCAATCTCCTTGTGCTGGCCAAGCGCCTGCACAACGGTTTTCTGTAGTTCTGTGCGCTTGTTGTTCCCAGTGGCGACGGCATAGACTCCCACAGTCATGATGATGCCATGGTGCTCATACATCAGCTTCGAGATGCGGCGCGTGAGGCCGTGAATGTGGTAGGCGTCGGTCGTGTCGTCAACGCTGATGTGCAGCGAGCCGATAAGCACGTCGGGTCCGTAGTTGTGTACAATGATGTCATATACGCCATGTACCTCCTCAAATCCCATCACTTCCTGTTTGATGTTGTGCACCAGTTCGTTGGAAATGCGAGCGCCTAATAGTTCGTTGATGGGCGAGGCGAGCATCTCGATACCAGCCTTGATGATGACCAGCGAGATGAGTGCGCCGAGGTAGCCGTCAATGGAGACGTTCCACAGCAGCATGATGCCGGCCGACACGAGTGTGGCTAAGGTAATGATGGCATCGAACAGCGCATCGGAGCCGGAGGCAATCAGTGCGTCGCTCTTCAGCTTCGTGCCCTGGCGTTTCACATACAGACCTAACAAAATTTTCACCGCGATGGCCACCACGATGACCACGAGCGTCACCGTCGTGTAGCTCGGCTCCGTGGGGTGGAAGATCTTCTTCACCGACTCGATGAGCGAGGTGATGCCCGCCGAGAGCACGATGACGGCGATGATGATGGCGCTGAAGTACTCGATGCGCCCGAAGCCGAAGGGATGCTTGCGGTCGGCGGGACGCTGCGAGAGTTTCGTGCCCACGATGGTGATGACGCTCGACAGCGCGTCGCTGAGGTTGTTGACGGCGTCCATCACGATGGCCACACTGCTGGCAACGATGCCGACACCGGCCTTGAAAGCCGCTAAAAGCACGTTGGCGGCGATGCCGATCCAGCTGGTGCGGATAATTTGGGTACTACGATTGGGTTGATTGCTCATTTTGTGATAGAATTAAAGTGGCAAAGATAAATAATTATCTGTAAAATCGCATTTCTTCCTCATCTAACGATGTGCGAGAGGTACGGTTATCTCTTGTAAACCTGTGCAAAGAAGGGGTTGTGTTGGGCCACGTCGGAGAAGTTGTCCCAGTGGTCTGACAGGCAGTCGGGGCACCAGTGGCCGCCGGCGAGCACCAGTTGGAGGGATGCCTCGAAGCGATGTCCGCTGTGGCATTCCCACACGAGCCGTTGCGCCGGGTCGCCCGAGTAGTC
>JAFYCU010000030.1 GCA_017545095.1 Muribaculaceae bacterium
AGGCCGTGAGGCTCGGTTCTCGGTTCTCGGTTCTTGCTTCTTGCATCTCGCTTCTCGCTTCTCGCTTCGGCCATCAGCCGCACCAGGGTGCGGCTCTACATGACTTGGTATTCAATTGTAAGCCCTCCTTAGGAGGGGTTTGGGGAGGCCGTGAGGCTCGGTTCTCGGTTCTTGCATCTCGCTTCTCGCTTCTCGCTTCTCGCATCTTTTTCACATTATTTTCACTCGGCAATTTCGCCATGTCGCGAATTAGGCTTACCTTTGCGGCTCAAAATCGACACATATTTTATAAAACGCTAAACGACTGAATGATGAAAGCATTTGTGTTTCCCGGACAGGGTGCCCAGTTCGTAGGGATGGGCAAAGACCTATACGAGAACAACCCTAAGGCCAAGGAACTGTTTGAGAAAGCCAACGAGGTGCTGGGCTTCCGCATCACCGACTTGATGTTCGATGGCACCGAAGAGGACCTGCGTCAGACCAAGGTCACGCAGCCTGCGGTGTTTCTGCATTCGGTGATCCTGGCACTGACCATGGGCGAGGAATTCAAGCCCGACATGGTTGCCGGACACTCGCTGGGCGAGTTCTCGGCCCTGGTGGCTGCCGGCGTGCTGCCCTTTGAGCAGGGCTTGAAACTTGTCGAAGCCCGCGCACTCGCCATGCAGAAGGCTTGCGAGGCCGCACCATCCACCATGGCCGCCATCATTGGTATGGACGATGCCAAGGTGGAAGAGCTGTGCGCCACCATCGAGGGCGTGTGCGTGCCCGCCAACTACAACAGCCCCGGACAGGTGGTGATCTCGGGCACCAACGAAGCCATCGCCGAGGCTTGCGTGAAATTCAAGGAGGCCGGCGCCAAGCGTGCCTTGCCGCTTAACGTGGGCGGGGCTTTCCACTCGCCGCTCATGGAACCCGCGCGCGCCGAGCTGGCCAAGGCCATCGACGAGGCCGATTTCTCGGCTCCCATCTGCCCCATCTATCAGAATGTGGATGCCCTGCCGCACACAGACCCGGCCGAAATCAAGGTCAACCTGGTCAAGCAACTCACCGCTCCCGTGCGCTGGAGCCACATCGTGGCCAACATGGTGGCCGACGGCATGACCGAGGCCGTGGAGCTGGGGCCGGGCAAGGTGCTGCAAGGACTCATTGGCCGCACCTGCCGCGAGGTGGCCGTGAGCGGAAGGCAGTGAGAAGTCGCCATTAGTGGAAAATGAACACAGGCAGCCATTGTGATGTCACGATGGCTGCCTGCGCCATGCTTACGACACACCCAAATTTTCTCGGCCAATACGTTGCAAATCTCGACAAATAATGCTAAATTTGCAGGCAGAAATTGATTGATACACGTTTAGACCAATCGTAAACCGAATAATCCCCTACAACTATGTATACGCAAAACGAAGGTTTTTACATCGCGCATGGCGGCAATGGCGCGATTAGCATCCAAGGCAAGATGGCCAACCGCCACGGTCTGATTGCCGGAGCCACGGGAACGGGCAAAACGGTCACGCTGCAGGTGATGGCCGAGAGCTTTTGCCAAGCCGGCGTGCCGTGTTTCATGGCCGACATGAAAGGCGACCTGAGCGGCATCAGCCAGTCCGGACGAATGAGTGGGTTCATTGAGAAACGCCTGCCGGAGTTCGGCCTCGGCGAGCCGCAATTCCAGCCGTGCCCCACACGCTTCTACGACATCTATGGCGAGCAGGGCCATCCCATGCGTGCCTCGGTGTCGCATCTGGGGCCCGAGCTACTGAGCCGTATGCTCGACCTCAACGACACGCAGACGGGCGTGATGAATGTGCTGTTCCGCGTGGCCGACGAGCGCGGACTGCTCCTCGACGACATCAAGGACCTGCGGGCCATGCGCGACTACCTGTCGAAGCACGCACGCGAGTTCACCACCACCTACGGCAACATCGCACCCACCACCGTGGGAGCCATACAGCGGTCGCTGCTCCAGCTCGAAAACCAAGGCGGAGACAAATTCCTGGGCAACCCGATGTTCGACATCCACGACCTGTTGCAGCAAGAGGGCGGCAAGGGCGTGATGAGCGTGCTCGCGGCCGACAAACTCATGTTGCAGCCCAAGCTCTACAGCACCTTCCTGCTGTGGCTCATCACTGAACTATACTCCTCTTTGCCCGAGGTGGGCGACATGGAGCTGCCCAAGCTGGTGTTCTTCTTCGACGAGGCGCACATGCTCTTCGACGACACATCGAAGGCCTTGGTCGATAAGATCGAGCAGGTGATTCGACTGATTCGCAGCAAGGGGGTGGGTATCTACTTTGTAACCCAAAGTCCGGCCGACATCCCCGACATCATCCTCGGCCAGCTGGGCAACCGTGTGCAGCATGCACTGCGTGCCTTCACGCCCAAGGACCAGAAAGCGGTGAAGACTGCCGCCGACACGTTCCGCGCCAACCCGGCTTTCAAGACCGACGAGGCCATCATGAATCTGGAGACGGGCGAGGCATTGGTGTCGTTCCTCGACGCGCAAGGCGCCCCCAGTGTGGTGGAACGTGCCAAAGTGTTGTTCCCGTTGAGTCAGATTGGAGCCATCACCGAGGGGCAGCGACTCGACATCATCAAGCAGTCGAGAATCTATGGCAAATACGACAAGGCCGTGGAGCGAGATTCGGCTTTCGAGGTGCTACTGGAGCAGAGCGAGAAAGAAGCAGCCGAGGCACAGGCAGCTAAGGCCGAGGCCGAAGCAGCTAAAGCCAAAGAAAAGGAGGAAAAGGAAAAAGCCAAGAAACCAGGACTGTTCAAAAAAATCCTCAAGGCCATCGTCACCTCGCTCACCAGTGTGCTGGCAACCATAGCCGGAACGGCCTTGTCGAACAAAATCAGCGGCAAGAAGACCAAGTCGCGCACCAGCACCACGCAAAAGGTGACCAAGAGTGTGACCGGTGCCGTCACACGCACCATCACACGCGACATACTCGGCAACATGATCAAGTGATTCAAGTTTCGCCAGTAGTATGAATAGACGAGAGATGTCTGTGGTTCAAGTAAATAGCTCCCCCTCTCACTTGGCTAAGGTAGAGGGGGAACTATCGCCACTACTTGCGAGACTTTAATCAAATGAGACTTAATCGCTTACTAGTTCCATCCATATTAAGGAACTTGATGAGTTAAAACAAACTATGGCAACTGAGATTGAACATAAACACCTTGTCACCAGCGACGAATACAAGGCAATGGCCATCGAGCGGCACTGCATCAGGCAAGGCTATCTGTCGCGTGTGCCAGCCCGCACCGTGCGCGTGCGCATCATCGACAACCACGCCGTGATCACCATCAAAGGCTCCAATAGCGGCGCCGAAAGAGCCGAGTTTGAATATCCCATTCCGCTGGCCGATGCCCGGCAGCTGATGGCGTTGTGTGAGCCGCCCGTGATCGAGAAGACTCGACACATCGTGATGCACGAGGGCAACCAGTGGGAAATCGACGAGTTTGGTGGCGCACTCCAAGGGCTGGTGCTTGCCGAATTGGAGATTCCCTCCGTAGATTTCCAATACTCGCTGCCGCCTTTCGTGGGAGAAGATGTTACCAGCAATCCGCGTTACTACAATTCGCAATTAGGATTAAAATGAAATTCAGCGATATTCTTGGAAATCAAAAAGCTGTGAACCAGGTGCGGCATCTGATCGACACGGGTAGGTTGCCGCATGCATTGTTGCTCCACGGGCAGCCGGGGGTGCCCAAGCTGGCATTGGCACGGGCTGCAGCGCAATATCTGCACTGCACCAATCGCCACGATGGCGACTCATGTGGTGAGTGCCCCAGTTGCAGGCAGCACCAATCGGGTAACAACACCGACACCTTTTTCTCTTTCCCTTTCCTAAAACGCGATAGCGGCAAAGAGTATTATTGCGATGACTTCATCAGGGAATGGAATGAATTTCTGAACGATTGTCCTATCGTGGAAGACTATCGCCACTGGCTGACGGTGCTGCGCAACGAGAACTCGCAGCCACAAATCTTTGTAAGCGAAAGCTCGGCCATCGTGCGCAAGATGAGCCTTACCTCGATGAGTGGCCAGGACAAGGTGCTGATTATGTGGCTACCCGAGAAGATGCATGAGCAAACGGCCAACAAACTACTCAAGCTCATCGAGGAACCCTACGACGACTGCCGGTTCATTTTGGTGAGCGACAATGCGCAGGCCATTCTGCCAACAATCTTCTCGCGTGTGCAACGCATCGAGATGAAACCCATCTCGACCGATGAAATCGCTCACTACCTGGTGGGTCGTCACCACATCGACTGGCAAGATGCGCTGGCGGTGGCCGGGCCGGTGGGAGGCAATGCGCTCGAGGCCGAACGGGCACTCGACAAGAGCAACGAGAACCATGAGTTTCATGAGCGCTTTGTGGAACTGATGCGACTGGCCTACTTACGCAATTTGGCCAAACTCAAAACCTGGTCCGAGAAAGTGGCCGAGATGAAACGTGAAAAGGCGCGGCGCTTTCTCACTTATTGCTCACGACAAGTGCGCGAGAACTTCATCTACAATCTGCACCAACCGGGACTGAACTATCTCACACGCGACGAGGAGCAGTTCAGCATCAAGTTTGCCCCTTACATCAATGAGCAAAATGTGGAGCGCATGTATGGCGAGTTCAATCGCGCAGCGGCCGACATTCAAGGCAATGGCAATGCCAAGATAATTCTCTTCGACATGGCCATCACCATCACAATCCTGATCAAAGTGTGAACTGTAACAAGCAACAAGTAATAAGTAACAAGAAGAGCCGCACCCTGATGCGGCTGATGACTGACCAAAACCCAAGAACCAAAAGCCAATCCCCCTCCTAGGAGGGGTTAGGGGAGGCTCTCACTCACCACTTATCATGCCATCATTCCTGCAACAGGTAGCCTATTACTACCATGACCAACAACACCTTGAAGACTTTTGCTTCGTGTTTCCCAACCGACGCAGCGGTCAGTTCTTTGAGAAAGAACTGCGTGCCCATTACCAGTCGCCACACTTCATGCCGCATGTGCTCACCATGGCCGAATGGCTTGACCAAATCAGCGACCGAGTGCTGGCTTCGACCATCGATATGGTTTTCACCCTCTATCGCGCCTACTGCGAAGCCTTTGGCAACGCGGCACAACCATTCGATCGATTCATCTATTGGGCACATATCATCCTCACCGACTTCAACGATGTGGATATGGCTCTCGCCGATGCCGACAAGCTCTATGCCAACCTGAACGATTTGCGAGAACTGGCAACCGATTACATCGACCCGAAACTGAAAAAGGAAATCGGACGAATCTTCAACATTCAGTTCACCGACAGCGACACTTTTTGGAAAAACTTGCATGCCGCCAGCGATGATGCCACCGCAGCTGTATATTTCACCTTGTGGGAAAAATTGGCCGAAATCTATCGCGGTTTTCACCGCATGATGGGTGAGCGTGGCCTCATCACCCAGGGGCAACTCTATCGGCAGATGGCACTGCGCATGGAATCGCTTTCCAATCATCAGTTGGGCTGCAAGCAGGTGGTGATGGTGGGCTTTGCCGCATTATCGGTGAGTGAAGACAAGATTTTCAAGTCGCTCCAGCAGCGGGGAATCGCTCACTTCTGGTGGGATGTGAGTTCTCCGGCTTTCACCCGCGACAACCAAGGCGGTGAACTGGTGCGGTTGTTTAGTGAACGCTATCCGGCTCCAGCACCCCTGCAAGAGCTGCAAGTCGACGACACCACTCAGCGCATCGATGTGATGGCGGTGCCTTCAGGCGTGGGGCAGGCCAAGTGGGCTTTTCATTTGGTTGACCAGATGGGAACAAAGACGAGCGAGCGCTTGCCTGAAATGGCCCGACTCGAGCTGCCTTCCATCAATCTGGAGAATGCGTTGAACACGGCCATCGTGCTGCCCGATGAATGCCTTTTCGAATCGCTGCTTACCAGTGTGCCACCCGGAGTGGGGCGGATGAATGTCACGCTCGGCTATCCCATGCGGCATTCGGGCATCGTGTCGCTGATGCATCTGGTGGCACGCGCTCACCAGCAAGCAACCAAAAACAGTGAAGGAAAGAAGATGTTCTACCGCGAGGATGTGATCGACATTCTTTCGCACCCGGTGGTGAAAGCGGCTTTTGTCGATGATGTGGTGAAAATCTCGACCGACATACAGCTTGGTCACGACTACAATGTGGCTGAAGACATTTTCGATAAAAGTGAACTGCGACTGCTGTTCACCACCATCAACGATGTGACCGACAAAAACCAGATATTGGCTTATATCGACCGCCTGCTCAACTTTATCGACCGCCTCGACCAGCGTGTGCGCGACATTGCTCCTTCGGCAAGCGATGATAACAACGATAACGACGATAACATCAATGGCGACCTACTCCCATTGCAGAGTGCATTCATGTTGCATTACGCGCAAGCGTTGCGGTTGTTACGCAAGGCTTTTGAGGAGTTTAGGTTGTCAAGCATCGAAAACACTTCCATATTCTATCTCATCGACCGCATCACCGCCGGAATCATCATCCCGTTCACGGGAGAGCCGCTCGAGGGGTTGCAAATCATGGGATTCCTCGAAGCACAGTGCCTTGATTTCGACAATGTGATTATTCTCTCGGCCAACGAGCGCGTGCTGCCCAGCCGAAAGACCATGAGCTCGTTTATCCCCGACATGTTGCGTGCGTCTCACCTCATGCCCACCAATGCATTCAACGAAGCCGTGACCACCTATCACTTCTATCGTTTGCTGAGCCGTGCCAAGCGTGTGATGCTCATCTACGACAGCACCACAGGTGGTGGCATTTCGGGAGAGCCATCGCGCTACATCGCTCAACTGGAAATGGTGTATGGCCGCAAGCTCAATCGCACGGCCATCGATTGCCCCATCGACACTGCGCCCGAAATCAACATCATTGTGCCCAAACGCCCCGAGATGCTGGCGCACTACACTGCTCAAGATGGCAGGCCGCCACTCTCGGCCAGCGCTATCAAGAAATATCTCAAGTGCCAACTCTTGTTCTATTTGCGACAGGTGCAGCATCTGCCCGATGATGACGACCATAGCGACTTTATGGATGCACGCACTTTTGGCACGGTGATTCACAACACCTTGCAGCAGCTGTATTATCCCGATGTGGATGGCAAAGAACGCCAGGATTCATATGACGTTACCGCCGAAATGATAAAGCATTTCAAGGAGAATCAGCTCACTCAAACCGTGGTGCGTGAAGTGAACAGAACCTATTTTCATCGCCTCGACGACTTGGACCGGCCGCTGCGAGGCGATGCGTTCATCCTGCTCGACACCATCAAGACCTATGTGAACAGAGTGCTGGATTACGACCTTGAGATGATCAAAACCGGCGGGAAAATCGAGGTGCTCGAATGCGAGGTGGAGCACACCATCCGTCTCAATCTGAACGGATTGGAGGTGAATTTCACCTTCATCATCGACCGTCTCGACCGCGTGGGCGACGTGGTGCGGCTCATTGACTACAAAACCGGGAAAAGCGACAACACCAAGTTCGCCTCGGTGGACGAATTGTTGAGCACTAAAAACACTGATCGCTACGCGCTCATGCAGCTGTTGCTCTACTGCAACGCACTGTACCAGCTCGATTCGTCGTTCAACAAGATTCAGCCAATGATCTACAAGCTGAGCAAAATGAGCGAAACCGGCATGATGATAGGTCAGAAGAATAATGGGAATCAAATCATCTACAATCAGTATGTGTTCACGCCCGACGAAGAAGTTAATCAGCACTTCATGTCGGCTATGCATGACCTGTTGACTGAGATGTTCAATTCCGATGAATCTTTCAAACAAACCCAAGAGAAAAAGAACTGCGACCACTGCCACTTCACCGATTTTTGCCAGCGGTTGGTTGAGAAGAACAAACGATAACCCACATGACAATGGAACGATTGCTTGAGGTGTGTGCTGGCAATATGGGTAGTGTTGAGGCTGCCGTGCAGGGTGGGGCTGAGCGCATCGAGTTGTGCGCGGCTCTGGCACTTGACGGCCTCACGCCTTCGATGGGGATGCTGCAACAGGTGCGTGAGCGTTTTCCAAAACTCACCATCCATGTGCTGGTGCGTCCTCGAGAAGGTAACTTCGTCTATAGCGATGCTGAATTGGCTGTGATGGAGCGTGACATGGCAGCTTTGATGCCGTGGGCCGATGGTTTTGTCGCGGGTGTGCTGACCGCAGCGGGCGACATTGATGTGCCGGCCACGCGGCGATTGCTGATGGCAGCACAAGGCAAGCCGTTCACCTTCCATCGGGCCTTCGATGTGTGTCGACATCCGGAAATGGCATTGGAGCAACTCATTGATTTGGGTTGCCAACGCGTGCTCACATCAGGGCAGCAAAGCACTGCGGAGCAGGGACTTGATTTGCTGCGCGCATTGTGCACGCAAGCCCGTCGGCGCATCATCGTCATGCCAGGTGGCGGAGTGAACGCTTCCAATGCGCGACACATTCTCGACCACTTGGATACCAACGAGATTCACGCATCGGCATCGGCAGGAACGGGTGTCACTCAGATTGATGAAGTGCGGAAAATCGTGCAAAGCCTAAGATGATTAGCGGCAAGGCTTTAATGGGTGCGCTGGCGGAGCAGATCAATCACCTTATCCACCGGGAGTGCGTCAACGTGGTAGCCGCGATAGCCCGTCATCTCGTCGGCCATGAACAATGAGTTCCACAATGCCTCGGCGGTGGCCTCGATGGTGGCGGCGAAGAGCGACGACATCTCGGCATTGGCCAGCACGGTGGTGGTGAGACGCTTGGCCTTGTCGTTGATTAAATTTTCGGGTGCAACCGAGAGGGCAATCACATAGTCGCCACTGCCATTCGATGCAATGCCGCCCGTCTTGGCCAGGCCCATCATCGCTCGCTTGGCCAATCGCTCCAGGTTGCGGGAATCAAGCGGGGCGTCGGTGATCACCACCATCATGCATGAGCCGTCCACGTTCTCGGTCTTGCGCACATGGTTGATGAAATCGTGCTGATGCAGCAACTGCCCGATGGGCACACCGTCAATTTCCAGAATGCCGCCATAGTTGGTTTGCGCAAGCACACCGATGGTGTAGCCGCCAAGCGATTGGGGCAGCACACGCGATGATGTGCCTATGCCGCCCTTGAAGCCAAAGCATATGGTGCCGGTGCCGGCTCCCACATTGCCTTGCTCAACCGGGCCACCATGAGCCTGCTCAATGGCTTCAATCACCATCTGTGGGGTGACGCGCATCTGCCTAATTTTATTCAGTCGGCCATCGTTGGTCTCGCCCACCACGGCATTGACCGAGTTTTCTCGCTCATGGCCGGGTTGCATGAGTGTGTAACGCAAGGCACCTTCTATACCCGCTGCCACGCTCAGCGTGTTGGTGAGTATGATGGGGGTCTCGATATTTCCTAGCTCGCGCACTTGTGTGTAGCCCGCCAACTTGCCGAAACCATTGCCCACATAGATGGCTGCCGGCACTTTTTGGCGGAACAAATCGCCTTGGTGCGGCACAATCGCGGTCACACCAGTGCGGATGCTGTCGCCCTCAACACAGGTCACATGGCCCACGGTCACGCCCGGCACATCGGTGATGGCATTGTAGGCCCCAGGTTCGAAAATGCCGGTTGAAAAGCCCCATTCACGCAGCGTCTTGTGCTCGGCAACTACGGAGCAGAACGAGAATAGCAGAATTGCGATGGAAGAAATGATTCGCTTCATGTTGTTGGTGATTTACAGTTTCTTGATGATTTTGAGCAGCTGCTCGCCCATGTTGATGGTGTAACCCTGTTGGATATAGACCACACGGTTGAATGAGTCGCAAATCAGGAATAGCGGCAGCGCAGTGCTTTCCAGTTTCATCTCTTTTTTGATTTCTTTCATGATGATTCCGTCGTTGTCAACACCCCAACACTTGGTTGATGGTAGTTGGTCGAACTCATTGTAGTTAAACCGTTTGGCATCGTCTTTGCTCTCCAACAGCAATATCATTTTGAGTCCCCAAGTTTCTAACTCGCTGCGGCAGGCTGCAATATCGCGCAACGCGTGGTTGGTAGGCTCGTGGTTGGGCGAAACAATGCCCAGCACATAATATCCCCGGCCAGTGGTCGACAACAAACTTTTGTCGGTTGAAGACGATAAATCGTAGTAGGTGTTCTCGGCATTCAGGTTGCCTATCACTTGCACATCCTCATCATTCTCGCGCAAGGTGATAAACACTAATTTGTCGTATTGGTCGATGGTGAATCGCTGCATATAAGCCAACACCTTTCCGTTTGCCATGCGAGTGCCCGATGTGAGCAGGTAGGTGCCGCGTTCAAGTGGCACTCCTTTAGAGAAATTGTTCATCCATGTGGCATCCTCAGGATAGGTGAGCAGTTGTGCTCGTCCATCCACTACACGGCTCAAGGTGAAATGGGTGTAGTACTTCGGGTCGTCGATATAGGGTACTTTCAAATTGTATTGCAGTTCCAATTTTTTGGTTGCTGCGGCAGTGGTGGGATGCTTGGCACCGAAATCCACATCATGCCACTTTCCACGCTGGTGATATTGTACGCGACCGTCCACTTCGTTGATGCGGGCAGGCCAGCCCAGGCTGCGTGCTGCCGCCACGAAGAAAATGCTGCGCCCACGCTCATCGGTTTTTCCTTCGCGGTACACGCTCATCGGTGTCATGCGCAATTGTTGCGGGTTGCTGTCGTTGTCAATCACGATGTTTTCGCTGCACCACTTGGCCAGCATGGCTGGACTCTTGATGCCGCTCATTAACTGGCGCAATGGTGCTTTGTAGGGTGTGAGCCATTCATGCTCTACGCGGGGATTGAGCACATAGTGCAAGAATAATGCGCTTGTGTCGGTTTTGACCACGTGGTTGTCGCGCAGCACGTCTATTTCGATGTCGCGCAGGTCTTTGGCCGAAATCACATCAAGCAGTTTCAGTGCCATGGCTTTGTTGGGGGCAGTGTTCAGAAATTCCCTGATTGTGCCATGGTTTCCTCGCCAAGCCTCAACAGGCATACTCGACTCATAGGCATGCCGAATGCTGTCTTCTGCAGCCAAGCGGCGATTGTTTTCAGCTCGCTGTGTATCGGTCACCGCTGGCAACGTGCCATTGGCGGCTGGCGGTGTAAGATCGAATGCCAACGCTTCGGGCAAGGCTGACGACAAATGCATCGTGATGTCAGCGTTACGCCCCACCGTCACTTGCTGGACGGCGGTTTTGCCATTTTTCGAGGCCCATACCAGCAAATCACCTCGGCCGGCGGTGAGCCATGCACGGCCTTGCGAGTCGGTGGTTTTGGATGCCACGGTGTAGAACTCGGCGTAGTTGTAGAGCTTGAATTCCACAAGTGCGCCTTGTGCGGGTTTCCCTTGCTCATCAAGCACTGTGACATTGAGGCGTGATGTGGGGGCGTAATGACTGGTGACGTTGATCTCGGTGTAGCAGGACGTTTCGCTCACCACCTCTTCGGGTCCGTCGTAGTGGCCAAACACCTTGGTGTGCATGAGCATGGCGCGACAGGCACTCTCGTTGAACCACCCCAAATCGAGCACGGGTTCCGGCTCACAGGCACCGAGAAAGTGCCATTGCCCGTCGGCCCAAGCTTCCACCCAAGCGTGGTTGTCGTCGGTGTGCGCCCATCGTGGGGTGTAGACTTGCCGTGCAGGAATGCCCACCGCGCGAAGGGCGGCAACAAGCAGTGTCGACTCCTCGCCACACCGACCATAGGCCGTGCGGATGGTGTACAACGGGCTACTTGTGCGCGCATCGGTGGGGCGGTAGGTGACATGCTCATGACACCAATGGTTCACCTCCAGCACGGCTTCGCTCATGCTCATGCCCTCCACACGGGGCTTGAGTGCTTGGTAAAACACCTCGCGGCTGTTGTCGAGATGTTCATTGTTGACGCGCACGGGCAGCACGAAATGTCGGAACTCGCACTCGGGAACCGTTGCACCCCAGGGCATCTCGTTGCGCGCCCGAAGCGATGCCGCCACGTTCTGCTCGTAGAATGCGCGAGAATAGTCGGCACGGTCGGGAAGCGACATGTAGCGGTACAGAAAATCGAGATACTCAGCACGCTGCGCCACCATGCCAAGCACCGACAACAAGCCGACGCAAGCCAGCAGCGTCAATCTCTTTCCATCTTTCATCGTGTTACCAGTTGATTTGTGAGTGCAAAGATAATGCATTGTTGCGTAACGGCAAAATCAAAAACCGAAACCGTCGCAACAGCAGTCTCGGCTTGGAGAACGGCTGTTACGACGGTTTTTGAGAACTGTGCGACTCGCTTAAGCTTCCACAGCTGCCTGCGCGGCAGCGAGGCGGGCGATAGGCACGCGGAAGGGCGAGCACGACACATAGTTCATGTTCAGTCGTGCGCAGAACTTCACGCTGCTGGGTTCGCC
>JAFYCU010000031.1 GCA_017545095.1 Muribaculaceae bacterium
GTCTCGCGTTAGCCAGCTTGCATCTCGCATCTTATTATAATTTGTAATAAATTTGTATATAATTTGTTGACTATTCAAGCCGTTGTCCCATCTCGCATCTTGCATCTTATCCTCTTGCATGTTTCGTGAAATATCACTAATTTTGCAGCCGTTATGAAGAATCTCTTGCACTTCATACTGATGTTAGTGCTGTTGGCCGCGTTTGGTGTCGGCTGCAGCCGTGGCGGGGGCGATGCCGAGCTGGTGGCCATCGACTCGCTCATCGCCGCCTCGCCCGACAGTGCCTTGGCCGCGCTCGGACGCATCGACACCGCCGCCCTCGGCGAGGGTGACCGCGCCTACCACGCCCTGCTCACCATCAGGGCTCAAGACAAGTGTGGAATATGTATGCCACACGACAGCACGCTTGCTGCCGTGGCTTGGGATTACTACCGCCAGCATCCCTTCGACAACCGCACTGTGAGAGCGATGCTCAGCAAGGCCGTCACCGACGAACGACTCGGACACATTCAGGATGCCATGAGATGGTACAAACATGTGGAGCTTCAGGCACGGCAGCAACACGACACGGTGATGATGAACTATGCCCTGATGTCGATGGCGGCCTTGTACCAAAGCCACTACCATCCCAAAGAAGCCAAGCAGAAATATCTCCAAGTGCTGCCACAACTGGCTCACAACACCGATTCGTGGCTGTTCTGCGCTTTTTCACTCGCACGCATCTATGCCACCGAGCATTCCGACTCCTGCCTCATCTGGAGCCGGGCCATTGAACGCAAGGCCGCCGAGACCGGCAACCGGCTCTACGGAGCCTTGGCCAGAAGGCCGCTGGCCGCCTACTATTACCAGCTTGATGACTACACCAACTGCGTGAGCGCGGCAACCCAAATCATCAACAGGCATCACGAAGCAGCCACTCCTGACCTTTATTACTACAGTGTGCTCTCCTTTGCCGAGCTCGGACGCGCCGACTCGGCGTTGAGCTATTACCAGATGTTGCCACAGCCGACAATCCTGTCCGACTCCATTTGGCATCTGTATGCGCAGGCCGCCATTCACAAAATCCGAGGCGACTCCCAATGGGCATATGAGCTGTTGAACAAAGCCGACAGCATTGCCGGTGAGGAATTGACAAGGGGGTTGGACTGCAGCCTGCAGCTCGCCGAAAGCAGCGCGGTGCTCGAAGTGTCGAACCAGAAGAATCACCGCGTGATGTGGATTGAGGGGGGCATCATCGCCGTTCTCCTCATCGGAGTGGGCTGCCTACTCTTCTGGCGGCGGCACAAGAGAAAAAAGGAAAAAGCAGCAATGGAGGGTTTCATCAACGAAAACAGCCGCGAGAAAGACAATTTGGCCAACGAGCTGAATGCCCTGAAATCGGAACTCGTGCAGCAACGAAAGCTTGTTGCCACGCTGAACGACATGAACAGCGCAATGACCCTCGCCCTGCTGAAAAGCGGTCAGCAGAGTCTGAGCAACGAATGGCTCATGGCCGCCCTGACTGAAAAAGCGGAGCTGATAACACAACACCGCGAGCAGATGAAAAGCGCCAACAAAGCTGTGGCCATCGCACTTGATGCGCTCATAACCAACATGCGGGAACAAATCGACTCGCTCAATTCCACCCTCTCGCAAGCACAGCACGACAACCAGAAATTGCGCGAGGATATCGACATGTCGAATGTCGAGAAAAAGGACCATGAACGGCAACGCAACGAGCTCGAAACCAGCATTCGCGAATTGCAGGGCGACCTCAACGATGCACTGGAGGCACAGCGCAGCAGCATGCAGCAACTGCAGGAACGCAAAATCGAAAGCGAGCGGCTGGAGGAATCCATCGCCTGCCTGTGCAATGTGCTGAGCTCCATCATCGAACAGTATGAGAATACCTTCAAAACATCGGGACACTCCAAGGAAAAACTCACCCAGCTGGCCATGAACGAGAAATTCTTCGAGCAGTTGCGCATCTATGTGAACCACGCCCACCACTCGCTCGCCGACGACATGGCGCGCCACCCCGACATCACACCAAGCGACATCGACATCATCTGCCTGCATTTGTGCCACATGCCCAACGCCATCGTCCGCATCTATGCCAATGTCACGCGGGAGCACACCATCACCAACCGCAAAAAGCAGATTGCACAGAAATTCTTCGGACCGAAAGGAAGCACAAAAGACTTCGAGAACTACTGACCACCGGCTTTCACAGGGCTAACCACCGGCCTTCGAACACCCCAAAACCGTCTGGGCGGTTAGTGACACCATCATTTCGTCTAACACAAATCACGCACACCTCATTCAGGCATTTTTTGGTCCGAATGGGGCTATTTCCGCTTTCTGGCCAATGGCTCAAAAATCCAAAAGGACATCCTTTTTTCAAAAAAGTCCATAAACACAAGGCTCGCGAGCCTTAAAAAAGGACATGGCAATGCTTGGTGGGGTCGTGCATTATGCCGAACTTTACATTGTAAAACCCAATGTTTAAAACTTACGTTTATGAAGAAATTTGTGTTATCAGCTATCTTGTTGCTCGCAGGTCTGACCGCAGTAACAATCGTTGCCCAGGAAGACCCCGACGGCAACCCCGGACAAGGGCAGATCGACCTGAGTGTGCTCAACCCGCCCAAACCCAGCATGCCGGTCATCGAACCAACGGCGACCTTCAACCGCACCACGCGCATGCTGACCGTGACAACCGACCCCACGCGCTACTACAATTATGTGATTAGCGTGGATGACGGCCATCACAGCGAGGAACACAGCGTCACATCGTCGGTGTTCAACGTCTCGCTTTCAAACATGACAGGTCACACAGCTATCCTGATCGACAGCGAGGACAACGGCACCTACGCCGGTATGGTCAATGTTGATTCCGGCACCGGCACCGAGTGAGCCGTTACTA
>JAFYCU010000032.1 GCA_017545095.1 Muribaculaceae bacterium
AGATGCTGTCGCCCATGATGCCTCGCCCCAGCGGTGAGCACATGGTCTTGCCCAGCTGATGCCCATAGTTCTCGCGCAGTCCGGCCTGCGCGGCTCCCTCGTTGAGCCGCTTGGCCTCGAGGATGAAGCGCAGGTCGTCTTCGGGGGTAAGCGTGGCAAAGTCATAGACCATGCGCAGCGTGAGCGGCACCTGGTCGGCTTCGGGCTTGGTGGTGGCATCGGCACACGCCGCCGGGGTGTCGCCCTCGGCAGCCAGCAGCTCGCTGTCGCGGCGAAGGAGCACAAAGTGGGTGTGGTGCGTCTTGATGCGTGCCTGAGCCTCGTGCCCGGCGGCGGCGACCACCACATCGATAAACAGTTTGTCGGGGTCCTCTTCCTCCAAGGCTATGGTGATGCGGTTCTCGGCGATGTAGGCTTTTCCGGCTTCCACGGCGTCGCGGTTGCAGTCGCGCAGCACCTCCAAGCCATATTCCGACTTGCCGATGAGCACCCCCAGCGCAATGGCGATGGGCAACCCCACCATGCCGGTGCCGGGAATGCCCACGCCCATGGCGTTCTTGAGGATGTTGGCACTCAGCCGCACCTGTACGCACTCGGGTCTGAAGCCCAGCAGCTCAGTGGCCTTGGCCACACACAATGCCACAGCGATAGGCTCGGTGCACCCGATGGCCGGCACCACCTCGCGCTTGAGCAAGGCTATAATTTTTTGTTGAGTTTCGGCTGTCATCATTTGTTGTCGACTTTTACGTTTAATCGGCAAAATTACTGCAAACCGAGCGAAACGCAAAATAAAAATTGAAGTATTTTAACGACAACAGCCAATCATCATAGAATTTAAGACACCTTGCCGCCATTCATGCTCCACTTGCTTCGGCTATCAGCCGCACGCTTCGGCCATTAGCCGCATCAGGATGCGGCTCTACAGGATTCGGCGGCCATCGGGAATGCAAAAAAGCCCTCCTTTTAGGATTCTCCTTTTAGGATGGTTCAGTTGTTTGTAATTGATTCAGTATTTTGGCGCAGTGGCTTGCTGCTATTTGGCAAACAAGTCGCGGTAGATGCCGGTGATGCGTTCGTAGAAGATGTCGTAGTTCAGGTGCTGTTCAAAGTCGGCCTGTGCGCGGCAGCCGATGCGCTGGCGCATGTCGGGGTTGTCGATCAGGCTTTTCATGGCGGCGGCGAGCATCCCGATGTTGTTGGGATTGACCAGCAGGGCGTTCTTGCCATCATCTACATATTCCTTCTGCGCCCCGTTGTTGCTGCTGATGTGCGCTTTGCCTTGCATCATGTATTCCAGGTTGGAGATGCCCATGGCTTCGGGCTCCACCGATGGCAGCACACCGAAGTCGCACTGCGCAATCAGACTCGAGATGTTTTCCTGAAAGCCCACCAGCGACACGTTGCGCACGAGCTGGTTGGCCACAATGAACCCTTTGAGTTGGCTCACATATTTGCGTTTTCCCTCGCCGATAAGGGCCAGACGGTAGCTCTGCTTGTCGAGCTGTGTGGCAGCGTTGAGCAGCACATCAACGCCTTTCTCGGGGCAGATGCGTCCATGATAGAGAATGAGGGCTTGCCCCGGCTCCACATGCATGCGCTCGCGCAGGTCGATGGGCGGCACGGCGAGCGGGTTGGGCATCACGCTGTCGTGCACCACGCTGGCACGCGACGGGTCGAAGTTCTTCGAGGCTTTCATCCACACATCGTGGGCCATATGCGACACAAACACGTAGTGGTCGATTAGCCGGTAGAGCTTGCGGTAGATGTAGTTGCTCTTTGGGGTGGCGATGCCGTGTATGGTGATCACCACGCGGGTGTTGGGGTTCTCGCTCATGCGTCGGGCCATCACAGCGGCAAACGCGTCGTGGAACGTGTGCACGTGCACCACGTTGCGCCCCTTGCGCAGCAGGCGCGCGAAGCGCATGGGCGAGTCTAGGTCGGTGATGCCTTTGAGCGGCAGGATGGAGATGGGCACCTCCAAGCGGCGGAAGTGTGTGAGCACTGGCTCGTTTTTGCGGCACACCACCTCCACATAGTAGTTCGGGTCGTTGCGCAGGCGCGAGGTGAGGCTGTAGGCATACTCCTCGGCCCCGGTCCACGTCTTGTTCGACGCGATATGGAATACGTTGATCATCTATCTTGTTGCAATTGTAACATTGGCTGTGTGCACCCCCCGAGAGGCTGCACCTGCTGCCTATCACTCGCTGTCGTCATCCGTGTCGATGCGATTCAGTATCACATTGATCACGATGTTCATGTCTTCAACGTCAATCACCTGGTCGTGGTTCACATCTCCCTGGCCGCGTTCGGGGTGCAGCCGTAGCATCATGTTCACCAGCTCGTTGATATCGAGGATGTCCACCACGCCATCGTGGGTCACATCGCCCAACGGATACACTTCGGTGGTGAACACGCAGTTGTCGAGGTAGTCCATGTGTTGCTCAATCCATTTGGTGACGTAGGCCAGCTCGGCATTGATGTCGATGGTGATTTTCATCCAGGGGTCGGGGTCGAAGCGCCATTTCTCGCGTTGAGCTGTTCCGCTGCGGTTGAGCATGTCGACGGCGGTGGTGAAGCGGTCGATGAGCGCCTGGGTGTCTAACGGCCCCTCGCGCAGCTCGCGGTACCGCTCAAGCACACGCGTGTTGAAACTGTCCACATCCAGCTCCTTCAGTCGGCGCAGAAAGCGGTGGTGGTTGCCGAAGTCCTTGTAGATGCTGTGCCACGGTTGCACGCGCAGGCTGTGCGGGGCAAGAGTTACCTTCCAGTCGTGGCCAAACGAGGTGTCGAGATCCCACACGCCCATCGTGAGCTTGGGACTGGTGTTGCGGTTGTAGCAGCCCCAATACAGGTTCTTGCCCTGATTGTCGAATGCCAGCAGGGTTTCCAGAAAGATGTAGTGGTCGATGACCACGGGCACATCGAGCAGGTCACCGATTTGTGCGGCAAAGGTGCTGTCATCGGCCTCGCAGCACAGCTTGCCCAGGTTGTAGAGCAGGTCGTAGTTGGTGGGCAGCACCTCTTCGATGTCGGGATACTTGGTCTCGAACAGGTTGTATTTGCCATAGCGTCCGCTGGGCATGGTGGGGGGCACCGAGTCCATCAGGGTGATGGGCGAGCGGTCGTCGACCTTCCAGAGCTGACCGTTGATGTCGAGCGTTTCAGCATCATATTTCATGAGCTTCATCTGCTTGCGGTCGAGGGCTTCGCCCATGTTGTACACACCGATGTATTCACCGTTGACAAACATCTCCACCAGCTGCCCCCGTGCT
This sequence comes from Muribaculaceae bacterium, assembly GCA_017545095.1. The sequence goes on from JAFYCU010000032.1 coordinate 3,273, forward strand.
CCCAGACGGGCATTGGGTTCATCGGCGACGTAATAGGGCTTGGCGGCCATGTCGAGCCACAGGTCGGTTGCCACACGGTTGCGGATGCGCAGCAGGTCGGCGGCCCCGCCTTCGAGTATCCAGCTGTTGTCGTTGCGCAACCCGAAGAGTTTCACATCCAGCTTCTCGTCGTTGTCGTCAACGAATTTGATGTGATAGCCGCGTTTCACCACCGCGTTTTGGTTGATCAGGCTGCCGCGATAACGCACCTTGGCACGGCCCAGCAGGTCGTCGGCATCGGGCAGCATCACGGCAAAGGGCGCAATCTCGTAGGTGGTTTTGTTGAATATTCCGGAAAACGCCACGATGGGCAGGAAGGTGAACTGCAGCTGTGCCTCGAGCATGGTGCTGTCGGTGAGCATGGCGGTCACGGGCAGCCGGGTGTCGGCATCCACGTGCGGAATCACGATGCTGTCGCCAGTCATCTCCAGACCGCACACTGTGAGGGTGGCAACACTGTCGGCATGGGTGAACCGCACGCACATGTCGCTGCCAAAGTCGGCCTCGGCCACACTGCACAGCAGCAGCCCGCGCGACCAGTCGGCCACCACATGCTTGTTGTTCATCATTATCTGGCTATAACCCACCAGCAAGGTTATCATGGATAATAGTAGGACGGAGATTCGTTTAAGCATCATCTTGAAAATGATTGTTGAAATAATAGCGGGCAAAATTAGCTATTACTTTCCAATCGTGCAAAATTCTGACACCTTTTTATCGCGTTTCTTTGTGACAAAACGCGCCCGCTTAACGTTATTTAACGTCTAGCGGGCGCGTTGTAACGTTTGGTTACTGTTCTGCGCGATTACTCGTCTTTCTTGGCGCACAGGCAACTCACAATCAGGTAGGTGATGGCATCCACAATGTAGAGCATCCACGGCGTGTCGTCACCCATCATCAGCGGGTCAATCACGGCGGCCATGGCGTTGGCCTGCGGGGGCCGTCACACCCTCATTGTGCATTAATACTTCCCAAGCATGATGTTGATGAGGATGTTGAGGTCGTCTACATCGACGGTGTTGTCGCCGTTAAGGTCGGCCAACGGGTTGTTATCCGCGTTGCCGAGCATGATGTTGATGAGGATGTTCAGGTCATCGACATCGACAATGCCGTCACCATTCAAATCGCCCGTAATCACCGGGTTGTCGTTGGGCAGGTCATCGGTGACGTTGAAGAACTCTTCCCACACGGGTGCGGCTTGATAGGTGCGCTTGCAGCCCAGGGGCACGTGCAGGGCGCATGCAGTCTTGTCCACGCCGCTGAAGGCTGTGGCATCGGCACAAACGGGCGGTGTGGGGTTCATGCTGTTGATGAGCGCAAGGCTGGTGCATCCGTTGAACTCATCGGCATTGAGCGCGTTCACCAACTTTCCAATCGTGAGTTGCTTGATTGTGCTGGAATGGAAGGCGGTGCCTTTTCGGTTGTCTTGCTGGGTGGGGAGGATATGGCGGCCCATGTAGGCGGTCTCGAGTGCCGTCATATTACCTGTCAATGAGTTTCCGTAGAACCCGGCACCGACGCCGAAGAGCGTCAACGGCCGGTCGGTGTCGGAGATGGTGAGCGACTGCACGCCCGTCATGCCCACAAACGCGGTAACGTCCAGGCTGTCGAGGCTTGCCGGCAGGGTGAGCGATGCCACCCGCTTGCAGTCGTTGAAAGCGTAGTAGCCGATGTAACTCACGCCGGAGCCTAAGTCCAGGGTGGTCATGGCCGTGTCGCCCGAGAAGGCCTCGGTGCCGATGTGGGTCACCCGGTCGGGAATGGTGATGGCACGCAGGCTGGAGTTGTTGTAGAACGCTTTCTCGCCAATGCTTTCCAGCTTGCTGCCGAGCTGCACCTGTTCCAGACTTTGGCAGCCATAGAACTCGTCGGTGCCTAAGGCCGTCACGTGGTCGCCCATGGTGAGCCGCTTCAGGGCTGCCTCATAGAAGGCGGTGTTCTTTCGGTTGTCCTGATGGGTGGGGAGGATGTTGCGGCCCATATAGGCTGTCTCGAGTGCCGTGAGATGACTTACCAATGAGCTGCCGTAGAACCCGGCGCCGGCGCCGAAGAGCGTCAGCGGCCGGTTGGTGTCGGCGATGGTGAGCGACTGCACGCCCGTCATGCCCACAAACGCGGTAACGTGCAGACTGTCGAGGCTTGCCGGCAGGGTGAGCGAGGCCACCCGCTTGCAGTCGTTGAAAGCGTAGTCGCCGATGTAGCTCACGGCGGAACCTATATTCAAAGTGGTCATGGTCGTGTCGCCTGAGAAGGCCTCGGTTCCGATGTGGGTTACACGGTCGGGAATGGTGATGGCACGCAGACTGGTGTTGTTGTAGAACGCTTTTTCACCTATGCTGGCCAGCTTGCTGCCGAGCTGCACCTGTTCCAACTGTTTGCAGCCGTTGAACTCGTCGGTGCCTAAGGCCGTCACGTGGTCGCCCACAGTGAGCTGCTTCAGGCCTGCCTCGTAGAAGGCGGTGTTCTTTCGGCTGTCCTGATGGGTGGGGAGGAGGTTGCGGCCCATGTAGGCGGTTTCGAGTGCCGTGAGATGACTTGTCAATGAGCTGCCGTAGAACCCGGCGCCGATGCCGAAGAGCGCCAGCGGCCGGTCGCTGTCGGCGATGGTGAGCGACTGCACGCTCGTCATGCCCACAAACGCGCGAACGTGCAGACTGTCGAGGCTCGCGGGCAGGGTGAGCGAGGCCACCCGCTTGCAGTCATAGAAAGCGTAGTCATCGATGTAGCTCACGCCGGAGCCCAGGTCCAAGGTGGTCATGGCCGAGTCGCCCGAGAAGGCCTCGGTGCCGATGGTGGCCACGCTCGACATGGTCGCCTCTTGCAACTTGGGGCACTTATAGAATGCCTTCTCGCCGATGCCGACAACTCCCGGTTTGAGCGTGGCGGTGGTGAGCGCCTTGAAATTGCTGAACATTTCGGGCGTCACCTGGGTGCCTGTGCCACCCATCGTGAGGTTGACAAGGGTCTGTTTCACCGTGGTGCTGTTCGTCGTGCCAAAGGGGGTCGCATCGGAGAAGTTCCTTCCGATGTAGATGGATGTCAACGGCAAGTTGGCGAACGGCTTGGCGCTGCCGGCACCGTCGATGACGAGGGGCTCGGCGTTGTCTTCAAAGGTGATGGAGGTCAACGCAACGCCCAAGCCCAGACCACTGAAGATGTCGTAGGATATCGACTTCACCGAGCCGGGGATGGTGATGCTCTGGACAGCGATGGCATTGCTCAACGCCCTGGAGCCAAGAAACTCCAACTCGTTGTGGAGGTAGATGTTTTTGATGCTCTGTGCTTCGTTGCCGAGCAGGGCACCATTGACACCCACCACGGGGTAGGCGACACCCTCGACAATGATATAGGGTGGCACAAGCACGAAGTCGCGCTCTCCCGATGCGTTGGAGGGGAAGATATGCCGCAGCACGGCAATTTGCTTGGCGGGGCAATACTGGTAGTCGTAATAGCAATCTTCGAAGTTGTTGACAATGGTGCTGTTGTCGTCGGCAAAGGCAATGTCCTCAACATAGACCTCTCCGTAGAGCGGCCAGTTGGTCACGTAGGCATTCGCCGCCACAGCAAGCAGCAAGCCGACGGCTGTGAGAAAATACTTTTTTATCATGATAGAGTACTGTGGAAATTTACATACTATTCAATTCAATCTGTGTCATTCGTCTTTCTTGGCGCGCAGGCAACTCACGATCAGGTAGGTGATGATGAGTGCATACATCACCACACCCAGGATGTTCTGCGTGGTGTCGCTCAGGCCGGTCTCATACTTGAAGCCGAAGAAGAGCAGCGCCGCGCTCACCACACCCATGAGTGCGCCACCGGCGATGAAGCCGCTGGCCAGCAGGGTGCCGCGCTCGGTGCGCTCTTTGTTCACCGCTTCGTTCTTGCTGCGGCTGCCCACGAACCAGCTCACGATGCCGCCAATGAGCAGCGGGGCGTTGAGCTGTAAGGGGATGAACATGCCCAGCGAGAAGGGCAGGGCAGGCACGTTGAGCCAGTTGAGCAGCAGAGCCAGGATGGCACCCACAATGTAGAGCATCCACGGCGTGTCGCCACCCATCATCAGCGGGTCAATCACGGCGGCCATGGCGTTGGCCTGCGGGGCCACCAGCGCGTTGTCGCCCGTGAAGCCGTAGGTCTTGTTCAGGATAATCATCACGCCGCCCACAGTGGCCGCGCTCAGCAGGGTGCCCACACCCTTCCACACCTCCTGCTTGGCAGGGGTGGTGCCGAGCCAGTAACCCACCTTCAGGTCGGTGACCATGCCGCCGGCCATCGACAGCGCGGTGCACACCACGCCACCAATCACCATCGAGGCCATGATGCCGCGATAGCCGTCCAGACCCACAGCCACAAAGATGCCGCTGGCAATAATGAGGGTCATCAGCGTCATGCCGCTCACGGGGTTGCTGCCCACGATGGCGATGGCGTTGGCTGCCACGGTGGTGAACAGGAAAGCAATCACCACCACCACCAGGAAGGCGATAATCGCCTGCATGAGGTTGCCAATCACGCCGATGTAGAAGAACACGAATGTCACCAGCAACGCTGCTGCCAGAGCGAACACGAGTGTGCGCATGGGAATGTCGCGCTGTGTGCGCTCGATGGTCTCTTCGCCAGTGCTCCCGCCGCCGA